>DATAGR010000192.1:0-2637 GCA_036263575.1 Aquihabitans sp.
GGCGCCTGAGGGCCCGCCGGACCCTCCCCGGATCTGTCACCCCCCGTTCGTACCCTGGTCGGCGATGCGGGTCCTCCACACCTCCGACTGGCACCTGGGGCGCACGTTCCTCGGCGCCTCCCTGCTCGAGGAGCAGGCCGAGGCCATCGACCGCATCGTCGCCCTCGCCGCCGAGCGCGAGGTCGAGCTCGTCGTGATCGCCGGGGACCTCTACGACCGCGCCGTCCCCCCGTCGTCGGCCGTCGAGCTGTTCGACGACGCCCTGGCCCGCCTGCGGGCGACGGGCGCCCGGGTCGCCGCCATCAGCGGCAACCACGACTCCTCGGTGCGGGTGGGGGTCAACGACCGCCTGCTCAACGAGGTCGGCGTCGCCGTCCGGGGCGACGCGGCCCGGTTGGCGGAGCCGCTGGTCCTGGCCGACCCGGCCGACGGCGGACCGCCCGTCGCCGTGTACCTGGTCCCGTACCTGGAGCCGTCGGTCGACGTGCCCCGCCTGGAGGCCCGCCACCGGCTGTCCGTGGCGCCGCCGCCCACCCCGTCGGCGCCCGTGGCCGGGGCCGCGCCCACCCTGTTCGACGAGGCAGCACCCGAGGCCGCCTCAGCGCCCTCGCCCGCGCCGGCCCGCACCCGGGCCTCGCACGACCGGGCCACCAGGCTGGCCACCGACGCCGTCCGCCGCCACCTCGCCACGCTCGGCGCCGTGCGGTCGATCGTCGTGGCCCACACGTTCGTGGCCGGCGGTCGGGTGTCCGATTCCGAGCGCGACCTCAGCGTCGGCGGCGTCGAGCGGGTCGCGGCCGACGCCTTCGCCGGGTTCGACCTGGTGGCGCTCGGCCACCTCCACCAGCCCCAGGAGGTCGACGGCGCCCGCGTCGCCTACTCCGGCACCCCGCTGCCCTACTCCTTCTCCGAGGAGGGGCAGGCCAAGTCGGTCCGCATCGTCGACCTGGCGGCCGACGGCTCCGTCTCGGCCGAGGTCGTGCCCCTCGGCGCCGGCCGCCCGCTGCGCACGCTGGTCGGTCACCTGCAGGACCTCCTCCTCGACCCCGCCCTGGCCGATGCCGAGGGCGCTCGCGTGCGCGCCCGCCTGACCGACGACCACCTCCCCAACCAGGCCATGGCCCGCCTCCGGGGCCGGTTCCCCCACGCCGTGGAGCTCCGCCACGAGCCGGCGACGGCCGCCGGCGCCGAGCGCCCCGCCGCCACCGACCTGACCACGCTCGAGCGGCTCGACCCGCTCGACCTCGCCCTGCGCTTCTGGCACGACCAGCAGGGGGTGGCCGCCTCCGCCGACGAGCACCGGCTCCTCGCCCGCGCCGTGGCCGCCACCCTGGCCGACGACCGATGAGGCCGCACCACCTCACCATCGAGGCCATGGGCCCCTACGCCGAAGAGGTCGCCGTCGACTTCGACGAGCTGGCCCACGAGGGGCTGTTCCTGATCCACGGGCCCACCGGGTCGGGCAAGACCTCGCTGCTCGACGCGCTGTGCTTCGCCCTCTACGGCGAGGTCCCGGGCGAGCGGGGCGAGCGGGGGCTGCGGTCCGACCACGCCGCACCCGGGGCCACGCCGCGGGTCGCCCTCGAGTTCACCGCCCAGGGCGGGCGCTACCGCGTGGTGCGCGAGCCGTTCCACGAGGCGGCAAAGAAGCGCGGCCCCGGCACCACCACCCGCCACCCCACCGCCACCCTGGTGCGGCTCGACGCCGGCCACGAGCGCACCGTCGCCACCAAGCCGAGCGAGGTGCGCGAGGAGATCCGGCACCTGGTCGGGTTGACCCCCTCGCAGTTCCAGCAGGTCATCCTCCTGCCCCAGGGGCAGTTCGAGGAGGTGCTCCGGGGCCGCGCCGAGACCCGCGAGGGCCTCCTGAAGACGCTCTTCCACACCGTCGGCTACGAGCAGCTGACGGCGTGGCTGGCCGACGAGGCCCGACGCCTGCGGGCCGAGGTCGACGCCGGTCGGCGGCACCTGGTGGTGCTGGCCGAGGAGGCTCGGCGCCGCGGCGCCGAGCTCGGCGGGATCGACGGCGAGGGCCCGGCCGACGGCGAGAAGCTCTTCGAGGCCGACCGCGCCCTCGGCACGCCTGACCACGCCGGCCTCGAGCGGCTGGCGGCGCGGGCCACCGCCGAGCTCGCCGAGGTCGCGGCGGCCCGCGAGGCGGCGCAGCTCGCGCTGGCCGACGCCACCGGCACCTTCGAGCAGTGCACGGCGGTGGCCGAGCGGTGGGATCGGCGGCGCCGGGCCGTGGTCGAGGGCGAGCGCCTCGCCGCCGCCGCGCCCGCCATCGCCGCCGACCGAGCGGCGAAGGAGCGGGCCGAGCTGGCCGAGCAGATCCGGCCGAGCCTCGCCGAGGTGGCGCGGCGCGCCGCCGAGCAGCGCCGCGCTGCCGCCGGGTGCGTGCGCCGGCTGGCCGAGGTCGAGCAGGCCCGGCGCGCCCTGATCCGCGAGCTGGCCGCCGTGTCGGACCTCGACCTGGAGGCCCCGCCCAGCGCCGCCGCGCTCGGCGCCGCCGGTCAGGCGGTCGCCGCCGAGCTGGCCACCATGGAGGCCCTCGCCGCCACCGCCCGGCGCGAGGCCGAGCACCGGACCGAGGCCGCCGGCCACCGTCGGGAGGAGGCGGCGGCGGCGGCCCTCGCC
>DATAGR010000193.1:0-3913 GCA_036263575.1 Aquihabitans sp.
CCAGGTCAGGTCCACGTCGCTCGCTCCGTCATCCCCATACGACCGGCGAGCGTATCTGACGGACCGTCAGATACCCGGGCCCGACGTCGTGGCGCCGTGCCCGGCTCCGCCGGCGAGCCGGTCGAGCGTGGCCCTCGCCTCGGCGACGATCGTGGCCAGCAGCTCGGCCACCGGCGGCAGCTCGTCGATCACGCCGGTCACCTGGCCGGTCGGCAGCACGCCGACCGACTCGTCGCCGTCCACCAGCGCCGCCTTGATGAGCATCGGCGCGTTGGCGGCCATGGCCAGTTGGGCCCACGTGAGGTCCTGGCTCCGGCGCATGGCCAGGCCCTCGCGCACCAGGGCACGCACGGGCGTGCCGGTCTGGGCCCGGAAGGCCAGGGCCCGCCGGAGGGCCGCCGGGAGCTTGAGCAGCGTGGGCGCACGCTCGAGGCCGTCGACCGTGTCGGTGCGGACCACCCGCTGCGGCGCCCCGTCGAGCGCGGTGGTCACGACGGTGTCGAAGACGGAGGCGGCGGTGTAGCGGCCCTTGATGGCGTCGGGCACGCGGCTCTCGGCGGTGAGCAGGAAGCGGGTGCCCATGGCGATGCCGTCCGCGCCGTAGGCCAGCGCCGCCACCAGGCCCGCCCCCGAGTGGAACCCGCCGGCGCCGAGCACCGGGATGTCGGCGCCGACGGCATCGACGACCTGCGGCAGCAGCAGCGACGTCGGGACGGTGCCGGTGTGGCCGCCGCCCTCGCCGCCCTGGGCGATGACGCCGTCGACGCCCCACTCGAGCATCTTCTCGGCGTGGCGGCGGGCGCCGACCGTGGGGACGACGACCGCCCCGGCGTCGTGGGCGAGGGCGATGGCGTCACGGGTGGGCGCGCCGGCGAAGGAGATGAGCCGGACGCCCTTGGCCGTCACGAACCGCAGCCGCTCGGTCAGGTCCGGCTGGTCGGCCCGGAAGTTCACGCCGAACGGCGCGTCGGTGCGCTCCTGCACGCCGGCGACGGCGTCGGCCAGCTGGTCGGGCGTCATGGTGACGGCGGCGAGGATGCCGAAGCCGCCGGCCGCGCTGGTGGCAGCGGTGAGGTTGGCACCCGACACCCAGCCCATGCCGGTCTGCACGATCGGGTACCGGCACCCGACCAGGTCGCAGAAGCGCGTGAGCAGCGGGTCCGCAGCCGGTGTGGCCCCGCCGCCCGCCGCGCCGTGATCTGATGGGTCGTCAGACATGGCCGCAGCGTACGGCGCAGGCGCCACCGCCGACGAACGGCCGAGCGCTGCGCCGGGGGACGGGCGGCCGCTCGGCCCGTGGGCTCAGAACGAGAGGCCGAAGAGGGCGTCGCGGCCGTCGCCGCGCATGGCCCCGAACTGCTCGAAGAGCTGCACCGCGTCGGTGTCGGCGGTGTTCACGACCACGAAGCCGCGATCGATGCCCATCATCCGGGCCTCGGCGGCGAAGGCGGCGAGCAGCATCGGCCCGACGCCGCGCTGGCGGTGGTCGATGTCGACGCCGATCTCGTACAGGCAGAGGTGGTGGAGGCGCGTGTGGCGTCGGCTCAGCACGCCGCCGTAGACGAACCCGGCGATGTGGTTGGTGGCGGTGTCGATGGCGACGATGCAGAGGGTGTGGGGGTCGGCGACGAACCGCGACGCCTCCTCGCTGCCCAGCGGCGGCTGCCACTCGTTGTCGGCGCCGTCGCCGAAGCGGGCGTTGCCCCTGGCGAGGGTGCTCAGCACCCACTCGTCGCCTGTCCCGAGCCGGTGCGTCCGGTACCCATCGCTCGCCACGGCGCGGAGCGTAGGCGCGCGGTGTGGACCGGTGGTGGCCCGTCCGGCCCGGTCGGGTCCGACCCGGGTCCGATCGCAGGGATCGTCGGTAGCCTCGGCGGGGTGACGGCGCGTCGGATCGGCTGGATCGCCCTCGCGGGCTTCGCCGGGATCAGCTTCGTCACCACCGCCCTGGGCGGCGCCTGGAGCACCGGCACGGCGCTGCGGGACGACCGGGCCTTCGACGCCTTGCTCGCCGCCGGGTCCACCGTCGCCTTCCTGGCGTTCTGGCGCTGGATCGCCCTCGGCGCCTGGCAGCGATCCCGACCGGTCGACCCCGCGATCGGCGGCGCCCGGCCCGAGCGCATGGGCCCGTGGGGCGTCGTGGGCGTGATCCTGCTCCTCGCCATCGTCGTCGGCTTCGGCGGCCTCTCGGTGTGGGCCGGGATCGAGGAGGGACGGGACGACGCGGCCGCCGAGGAGGTGCGCGATCGCGCCGAGCGCGCCGTCCGACGGGCGGGCACGACCGCCGAGGACGTCCGGCGGGCCGACGCCGCCGCGGTCGCCTGGGCCGGCTCGGACGGGCGCGGGCCCTACGACGACCTGCTCTCGGTCCCGGGGGCGGAGGTCGTCGACGTCTCGGTCTTCGACGGCAACGCCGCCATCCTCCTCCGGCCCGACCGCGGTCCGTGCGTCGTCGTGACCATCGACGCCGACCGCCTGGTGCGGAGCCGGATCTACGGTGACTGCTCGGTGATCCGCCTGAGCTGATCAGGCGGGATCCGGGACCTCGCGGTGGCGGGTGCCCTGCGGGTCGATCACGTCGTCGAGCAGCCGGAGCTCGTCCGGTGTCGGGAGGCGGGACGTCGCCACGTCGTCGGGGATCGCCAGCTCGAAGCCCGTCGCCGCCACGACGTCGTCGACGGTGACGCCGGGGTGCACCGAGCGGAGCCGCATACGGTGGTCGGGCGTCTCGAAGTCGAACACGCCGAGGTTGGAGATCACCCGCCGGATCTCGTGGAAGCGGGCGGCCACCGGCCCGAGCGCGGCGGCGCGGTCGTAGCCGATGCCCGTCACCACGTCGACGGCCTCCACGAAGACGCGAGGCCCGTGGTTGGCGACGAAGTACGACGTGGTGTCGTTGATGGTGTTGCCCGGCGCGCCGCGGAAGCCGAGCAGCTGGGTCTTGGGCCGGCCCGGCTCGCCCCCCAGGCCGGCGATGTTCTGGTTGCCGTACCGGTCGACCTGGGTGGCGCCCATCATCACGTGCCGGCGGCCGCTCCAGACGACGTCGAACATGCGGCGGTACGGGTTGAACGCCTCGACCACCCGCTCGCCGAGCGGCACCACGGCGCCGTCGTTGGCGATGAGCCCGGCCTCGCCGTCGGTCATCATCAGGTCCGGTTCGTGGGTGGCCCGCGCCAACCGACCGCCGATCATGGCGATGGTGCCGATCGGGTTGGCCAGGATCTCGCCGTCGCCGCGGAAGGTGTCGGCCACGGCCACGGCGCAGACGTCGGCCCGGCGGACGAGGGCCGACAGGTCGGTGGTGCTGCTCACGTCGGCGCTCACGTCGCCTCCTCGTCGGGACGGGCGGCGAGGGCCGCCTGGTAGTCGGCCTCGTCGGCGAACGAGAGCCACTCGGCGCGGAACGCCTCCCAGCGCTCGGGGTCCTTGGCGGTGCCGAGGTAGGCCTGCTGGAACGCCTCGTCGCGCCCGTAGTCCGGGTCGCACGAGGTGGGGTGGGCGCCGTTCGGCGCCAGGACGAGGCCGTCGACGTGGAGCCGCGGCACGCGCAGGCGGGTCACGTCACCGGCGGCCGCCACCAGCTCGCCCGAGCCGACGATCCGCTCGGTCGACACGAACCGCTGCTCGGCCGCCTCGAGCAGCAGGTCGTCGAAGTAGAGGTCGGGCCCGGTGAAGGCGGCGTTGCCGCGCTCGTCGGCCACGTTGAGGTGGACCAGGGCGGCGTCGAGGTGGATCGCCGGCTGGGCGACGAGCTCCTCCCCCTCCCCGCCGTCGGGCCCCGGGTACGGCGAGCGCACGGTGCGGAGGTCGGGGTCGAGGGCGGCGAGATCGGAGCCGAGGCCGACCCGGGTCGGCAGGAAGGGCACGCGCCAGGCCGCCGCCTGGAGGCCGAGGAGGAGCATCCCCTCGT
>DATAGR010000194.1:0-10272 GCA_036263575.1 Aquihabitans sp.
TGTTGCGGACCATGAACTCCTTGAGGATGTCGTTCTGGATGGTCCCGGCCAGCTGGGCCCGGTCGACGCCCTGCTCCTCGCCGGCGACGACGAACGACGCCAGCACCGGCAGGACGGCGCCGTTCATGGTCATCGAGACCGACATCTTCTCGAGCGGGATCCCGTCGAAGAGGATCTTCATGTCCTCGACGGAGTCGATCGCCACGCCGGCCTTGCCGACGTCGCCCACCACGCGGGGGTGGTCGGAGTCGTACCCACGGTGGGTCGCCAGGTCGAACGCCACCGACACGCCCTGCTGGCCGGCGGCCAGGTTGCGGCGGTAGAACGCGTTCGACTCCTCGGCCGTCGAGAAGCCGGCGTACTGGCGGATGGTCCACGGCCGGTTGGCGTACATGGTCGCCCGCACGCCGCGGGTGAACGGCTCGATCCCCGGCAGGGTGTCGACCTCGAGGCCCTCGACGTCGGCCGCGGTGTAGAGCGGCTTGACCCGGATGCCCTCGGGCCGGGTCCGGGTCAGCTCGTCGGGGTCGCGGCCCTTCAGGTCCTTGGCCGCGAGGGCCTTCCACTCGTCGAGCGTGTGCCCGGTACCGGAGGTCGCGTCGTCACCCATCGGACGCGGAGCTTACGGGCCGTCGCGACAGGGCCCCAAGGTCACGGCGATGGGGCTCGGGCGGCCCGGTAGGCGGCCGCCAGCTCGGCCACCGCGGCTCGCACCGGTGGCTCCTGGGCGGCGAGCCACTGGTCGAGCGCGGCGTGGTCGAGGCGACCGGTGCCGAGCGCCGCGAGGGAGGCGCGATCCGCCACGCCGGAGCCGGCCCAGACGATCGTGGCCCCGGCCGGCGGCCGGTCGACCACCGCCAGCGCCAGGTCCCGGTCGCTCGCCGTGGCGCGTGCCAGCCGCGCCGCGGCGTCGCCCGGGTCGTGGGCGAGCGCGTCGGACACCCGGCGGTGGACGACGTCGATGCCCCGACCGGCGACGGCGCCGCCGGCCCGCCCGAAGCGGGCGCCGGCCGCACGGGAGGCGCCGAAGGCGGCGACGCGCAGGACGGGGTCGTAGGGCCGCTGCGGGACGTCGGCGCGGGCGGCGCCCTCGGCGAGCACGCCGTGGAGGCGGCCGGCCAGGGCGAGGGCGAGCGGGTCGCCGGCCACGTGCTCGGTGGCGGCGGTGCGTCGGGCGACGACGAGCTCGGCGGCGAGGGCGTCGAACGGGGGCCGCCACCCGGCGACGTGGTGCACGACGGAGCGGAGCTCCTCCAGGCGCTCGGAGCGGGTGGCGAGGCGGCCGCGGGTCGTCCGGTGGACCAGCGTGCGGTGGTCGCCGGCGACCACCCGGGCCGCGAGGCCGGCGAGGTCGGGGCGGACGCCGGCCGGCGCGCCGTCGTCGTGGGGGATGCGGGCGATCCCCGTGACCACGCCCGTCACGACGGCGAGCCCGGTGCGGGTGCGGGCGCCCGACGGGTCTCGGGCGGCGGGGTCGTCGAGGGCGGCGTGGAGCAGGGCGGCCAGGCCGACCTGCGACGTGGTGCCGTTGCGCTCGACGATCCGGGTGATGCGGGCGGCGGTGCCCGGGTCCGGGGTGCGGGGGTCGCCGGCGGCCCCGTCGGGGGTGCCGGCGAGGAGGCGGAGGGCCAGTCCCGGCACGGAGGCGGCCTCGACGAGGATCGCGTCGTCGCCGCGGTCCACCCCGTCGGTGCCGGCCAGGCGGGGGTGGCCGCCGTCGGTCCACGACGATGCCTCGATCGCGGTGGCCCGAGCCACCGCCTCGAGGGTGGCGTGGTCGAGGGGCCGATCGACCTCGGCCCGCAGGGTGCGGACGGCGGTCCGTCCACCGGCGTCGGCCAGCAGGTCCGTCGTCACCGTGGTCGGCCCGCGCCCGTCGGCCCGGCCTGCGCCTCGGGCGAACAGGTCGGCCAGCCAGACGAGGTCGGTCGAGGCCACGCCGGGGAGCTGGCCGCGGGCCACGACGTCGACGAGGGCGGCGAGGTGGGCGGTACCGGTCGCGGCGAGCACCGCCCGGCAGAAGGCGGGATCGGCCGTGAGCGTGGCCGGGACGCCCGCCCGGAGGTCGGTGAGGTCGTGGCGCCCGGTCTCGGCCGCCGTGCGGAGATCGGCGGCCACGTCCGTCGCCAGGCGGGGGAGGAGCGGGGCGAGGATGCCCGGCACGGCGAGGCGGGGGAAGTGCTGGAGGACCACGTGGGCGAGCTGGGCGTCGCTGGTCTCGGCCACGGCGCTCGAGCCCTGGTCGGCGGCGAGGAACGCGTCGCCGACCTGGCCGACGCGCTGGGCGAGCCCGTGCAGGGCGGCGCAGGCGGCACCCACGGCGTGGAACGGCGGGTGGACGGCGCCGCCGTCCGGGCACGCGTCGGCGAAGGCCTGCGACGAGCGACGGGCGGCGTGCTCGGCGTCGGCCACGTGCTCCTCCACGCGCTGCAGTTCGCGCCGGTACCGGTGGAGCTCGGCGGGGCGAGCGCTGCTCTGGCTCACGGCACGCGCACCTCGGCCAGCTCGAGCAGCGCGGCGTTGCGACGGCGGCGGGCGTGCTCGTCGGCGTTGTGGCCGTGCTGCACGATCGCTGCGGCCAGGACGGAGCGGCGCGCCTCCTCGGCGGCGTCGCGGCATCGGCCGGCGGCGCGGACGGTCTCCTCCCGGACGGCGAGCCGCCGCTCCTCGGCCCACCGCCTCGTCGGTCCCGCCCAGTCGGCGATGGCGCGGCCGAAGGCGGCGTCCTCGACGCGAGCGGCGGTCTCCAGGCGCCATGCCAGGGCGTCGAGCGAGGTGGCGAGCGCCGCCGCGGTGGCGGGATCGAACCGGACGGCGGTGGCGCCGTCGACCGCAGGGGGGAGCGTGGGCATCCGGCCTCCGGGTTCGTGGGTGGAAAGGCATGGAAGCACACGACGGGTCGTGAGGCAACGGGCGGATCGGCGGCGACGCCTCGTGCGACTCCGCTCGGGCTCGTGCGGGGCGGCCCGGTCCGGGCCGTAGGGTCGTCGGCCGTGCTGCCGCTCATCTGCCTCGACGTCGACGGGACCCTCGTGGGGTCCTCGGGTGTGCCGAGCGACGAGCTCTGGGCGGCCGCCGGGCGAGCCCGCGACCGGGGGCAGCGCCTCACCCTCTGCACTGCGCGCCTGGCTGCGGGCCCCACGCGCGAGTGGGCGGTGCGACTCGACCCGGACGGCTGGCACATCTTCCACACTGGGGCCGCCCGCTGGCACCCGGCATCGGGTGAGGTGCGGGCGGACGAGCTGGCGCCCGAGGCGGTGGCGTCGTGCGCCGCCGTCGCCGCCGAGCGGGGTTGGGTCTTCGAGGCGTACTCCTGGGACGACTACGTGGTCGACAGCGACGATCCGCTCGCCGTCGACCACGCCGCGCTCCTCGGGCTGCCGTTCCGCCGCCGGCCGCTCGACGACCTCACCGACCCCATCGTGCGCGTCCAGTTCGTCGTTACCCAGGCCGAGACGGCGGCGGCGCTGGCGGCGGCACCGGTCGGTGCCTCGGCGTCGGCCGCCACCTCGCCGATGATGCCCGGCGCCTCGTTCGTGTCGGTGACGGTGGCCGGCGTGTCGAAGGCGGGCGGGATCGCCACCGTGGCCCTCGACCTCGGCGTGGGCGTCGGTGACGTGATGATGGTCGGCGACGGGCACAACGACCTGCCGGCGATCGTGGCCGTGGGGTGGGGCGTCGCCATGGGCAACGCCGAGCCCGAGGTGGTGGAGGCGGCGCAGCTGCGCGTCGCCGACGTCGACGACGACGGCGCCGCCGAGGCCATCGACCGGTCCGCCACCCTCGGCTAGCAGGCGGGGGCGTCACGCCGCGTCGGTAGCCTGGCCCGATGGCCCATCGCTTCGTCGTCATCGGTGGGGGCCCGGCCGGCAACCAGGCCGCCACCACCGCCGCCCGCCTGGGCGCCGAGGTCACCCTCATCGAGCGCGACATCGTGGGCGGCGCCGCCCACCTCTGGGACTGCATCCCCTCCAAGGCCATGATCGCCACCGGCGGCGCCATGACCGACATGCGCCGGGCGTCCGGCATGGGCCTCGCCGAGGTCAGCGCCCAGCTCGACTTCGAGGCCCTCCGCACCCGCATCGCCGGCATCGAGGACCGCCTCGAGGGCTCGGTGACCGGCCTGCTGCAGAGCCAGGGCGTCCGCCTCCTCGCCGGCACCGGCCGGGTGATCGGGCCCCACGAGGTCGAGGTCACCTCGTCCACCGGCGAGACCCAGGTCGTCCCGGCCGACACGATCGTGCTCTCGACCGGCAGCCGCCCCCGCATCCCGGACTGGGCGCCCGTCGACGGCCGCCGGGTGCTCACCACCCGCGACGCGTACCCGCCGCCCGAGCTGCCCGAGCACCTCATCGTGGTGGGCTCCGGCGTCACCGGCGTCGAGTTCGTGCACATGTTCTCGGCGTTCGGGTCCGAGGTCACCCTCATCGTCAGCCGGCAGCAGGTGCTGCCCCAGAAGGACCCCGAGGTCGCCGCCGTCCTGGAGGACGACTTCATCAAGCGCGGCGTCCGCCTCTTCAAGGGCGCCCGCGCCGAGGGCATCGACGTCACCGACGGCGGGGTGGTCGTCCGCTGCGACGACGGGAGGGTGGCGCAGGGCTCCCACGCCCTGCTCTGCATCGGCGCCATGCCCAACTCGGAGGGCCTCGGCCTCGAGGAGGTCGACGTCAAGCTCGACGGCGGCTACGTCGTCGTCGACCACAACTGCCGCAGCTCGGTGCCCCACATCTACGCCGCCGGCGACCTGTCGGGGAAGCTGCCGCTGTCGTCGGTCGCCTCCATGCAGGGCCGCAAGATCGCCGAGCACGCCCTCGGCATGCACGCCGGCCCGCACCGCCACCTCGACTACGACAAGGCCGCGTCGGCCATCTTCACCGACCCGGAGGTCGCCGACGTCGGCCTGGCCGAAGCCGATGCCTTCGCCGTCGGCCGCAAGGTCCGCGTCACCAAGGTGCCGTTCTCGGCGTCGGCCAAGGCGCTCATCAACGACGATTCACGGGGCTTCGTCAAGATCGTCTCCGATCCCGCCACCGGCGTGGTCCTGGGCGGTTCGATCGTCGGCCAGCACGCGGCCGAGCTGATCTCGGTGATCGCCCTGGCGGTGACGGCCGGGCTCAAGGTGCGCGACATCGCCGAGAGCATCCTCGTGCACCCCGCGCTCGCCGAGGCGCTCAGCGACGCCGCCGAGTAGGCGCGGTCAGGCCCCGTCGGGCGTGATGACCACGGCGACGTCGCCGGCGCCGACGGCCTGGCCCGCCGCGACCTTCACCTCGGCGACCGTGCCGGCGACGTCGGAGGCCACGTTGTTCTCCATCTTCATGGCCTCCAGCACGCACACGACCTGACCGGCCGTGACGGTGTCGCCGACGGCGACCTCGACGCGCACGATCGTCCCCTGCATCGGCACGGCGATGGCGCCGGTGCCCGCGGCGGCGGCCGCACCGGCCCCGCCGGCCCGACGGCTGCGGGGCTTGGCGGCCGCACCGCCCCCGGCGGCGGGCGCCGCGGCCAGGGCCGACTCGGGGACCCACATGGCGACCTGGAACCGCTTGCCGTTGACCTCGACGTCGACGTCGCGCCGCACCTTGGGCTCGGCACCGTCGTCGGACGGCGTGGCGGCGGGATCGGTCGCGCCCATCCGACCGCCGACCCCCGTCAGGTCGAGCACGTTCTCGACCCACTTGGTCGAGTGCTCGCCGGCGACGAAGTCGGGGTGCTCGAGGATGGCGAGGTCGGCCGGCAGCGTGGTGTCGATGCCGTCGAGCACGAACTCGCGGATCGCCCGCTTCATGCGGCCGATGGCGGTGGGGCGGTCCGAGCCCCACACGATGAGCTTGCCCACGAGGTTGTCGTAGAACTGACTGATCTCGTCGCCGCTCTCGTAGCCGCCGTCCCAGCGGGTGCCGAAGCCCTGGGGCGCCACGAGCTTCTCGATGCGACCCGGGGCCGGCAGGAAGGCGCCGCCCGCCGGGTTCTCGGCGTTGACGCGGACCTCGATGGCCCACCCGCGCAGGTCGATGTCCTCCTGGCTGAAGGAGAGGTGCTCGCCCGATGCCACGCGGATCTGCTCGCGCACCAGGTCGATGCCCGACACCAGCTCGGTGACCGGGTGCTCCACCTGGAGGCGGGTGTTCATCTCGAGGAACCAGAACTCGCCGTCCTGGAACAGGAACTCGACGGTGCCGGCGTTGTAGTAGCCGCACGCCTTGGCGACCTTGACCGCCGCCTCGCCCATGGCCTGGCGGGTCTCGGCGGGGAAGTTCGGCGCCGGCGACTCCTCGATGAGCTTCTGGTGGCGGCGCTGCGCCGAGCAGTCGCGCTCGCCGACCCACACGGTGTTGCCGTGCTGGTCGCCGATGATCTGCATCTCGACGTGGCGGGGCTTGGTCAGGTAGCGCTCGACGTAGCACTCGTCGCGCCCGAAGCCCTTGAGTGCCTCGGATTGCGCCGAGGCCAGCGCGGCGTGGGCGTCGGCGGCCGACTCGACCACGCGCATGCCGCGACCGCCGCCGCCGTAGGCGGCCTTGATGGCGACCGGCCAGCCGAACTCCTCGCCAAAGGCCACGACCTCGTCGCCCGAGCTCAGGAACTCGGTCGTGCCGGGCACGCCCATCACGCCCGCCTCCTGGGCCGCGATGCGGCTCGACACCTTGTCGCCCATGACCTCGATGGCCTCGGGCGGCGGGCCGATGAAGGTCACGCCCCGCTCGGTGATGGCCCGGGCGAAGTCGGTGTTCTCGGAGAAGAAGCCGTAGCCGGGGTGCACGCCGTCGGCGCCGGAGCGCTCGATGATGTCGAGGATCTTCTCGGTCGCCAGGTAGCTCTCGGCCGCCGTGGATCCGCCCAGGGCGTAGGACTCGTCGGCCAGGCGGACGTGGAGCGCCTCGCGGTCGAGGTCGGAGTAGACCGCGACGGTGGTGATGCCCAGCTCCTGGCAGGCACGGATGACCCGGACGGCGATCTCGCCCCGGTTGGCGATCAGGATCTTCGTGAGCACGGGTGCATGTCTAGAGCCTGCGGGAGCATCGGCGGAAACCATCGCGCGGCGGCCTTGCCGTCGCGCCCGCCGAGGGGCTTCACTGCGCCGGTGGACCCCGCTCCGCCCGGCGCCCGGGCCCGTGCCGCCCTCGCCGACACCCGCTTCGCGGACGTGCGCTGGACGGCCGAGACCGGCTCCACGAACGTCGACGCCATGGAGCTCGGTCGCCAGGGCGAGGCCGAGGGGGTCGTGGTGGTGGCGGACCACCAGACGGCCGGCCGGGGGCGCCGTGGTCGGACCTGGGAGGCGCCGCCGGGCGCCTCGCTGATGGGCACCGTGCTGCTCCGCCCGCCCGCCACGGTGTCCGGCGCGACGACGATGGCGGTCGCGGTGGCCGCCGCCGAGGCGGTCGAGGCCCTGACCGGGGTGCGCGTCGGGCTGAAGTGGCCGAACGACCTGGTCTGGCCGGGCGACGGCACCGGCGCCGACCGCAAGCTCGCCGGCATCCTCGCCGAGGTGGACTGGCCGGCCGGCAGCCACATCGCCGGCGGCTGGTCGGCGCCCGGCCCGGCCGACCGCCTCGTGGTGGTCGTCGGCATCGGCCTCAACGTGGCGTGGGACGACGCCATGCCCGAGCACCTGGCGGCGACGGCGGTCGCGCTCGACGAGCTCACCGCGCCCGCTCCGCCACCGGACCGGGAGGATCTGCTCGTGGCGTTCCTGGTCGCCCTCGACCGGACCTACGGCCGGCTGGTCGCGGGGCCGAGCGGCCCGGCGGCGGTGCGCTCGGCCTGGCGCGCCCGCTCGGCGACCATCGGGCGCCGCGTGCGGGTGGACCTCGGGTCGGACGACGTCGAGGGCACCGCCGTCGACGTCACCGACGAGGGCCACCTGGTGGTCGAGGCGCTCGACGGCATGCGGCGGGTGCTGGCCGTGGGCGACGTCGTCCACCTGCGCACCCAGCGGTGACCGACCGAACGTTGACCGGTCGAGCGCTGACCGGTCGAGCGCTGACCGGTCAGCGTCAGGCGAGCTCGCCGGGCGTGATGACGTCCTCGTAGGTGCGGTCGGACATGCTCGGCGTGGTCTGGCCCACGCCCGCCTGGGCCCAGTCGCACACGCCGCTGGGGAAGACCCGGACCAGCTGGTCGTACTGGGCCTCGGTCAGCTCGACCTCGTAGTCGTCGGGATCGACCGGCTTCAGCTCGCACTTCAGGACGTCGTCGGCGCGGGGCGCCCCGGCGGCGATGCGGGTGCTCCCGTGGACCGGGAAGTCGTCGCGGCAGGGGCCCTCCTCGTCGTAGACCTCGGCGCCCACCACCGGGTCCGTGGCGCCGGCGGGCAGGCAGTTGTCGACGGCGGCCTCCGGACGGGCCCGGAACAGCACGAGCTCCCGTTCGCCGCCCTCGGTGTCGTCGGCCACGGCCGCCAGCCAGCGGTCGACCACGGCGACGGCCTCTGGCCCGGCCTCCGCGGCCGGGGTGACCGCCGGGTCCCGGGTCCAGATGCGGAAGCCGGGCACCGACTCGGCCGGGCCGCCGTAGGTGAAGCGGTCCCGCAGCGAGAAGGCGCGGACGTGGTCGGCCACCGCCCCGGTCGGGTCGTCGTAGAGGCTGACGTCGACGATCGGCACCTTGCGCTGGTCGCCCACCCCGGTGGACACCCGCCCGGTCTCGTAGGCGGCCTGCACGGCGGCGACGTCCGCCTCGTGGCGGTCGGGCCCGGCGGCGCCGTCGGCATCGAGGCCGCCGAGGTCCTCGTTCAGGGCGAGGAACGCCTCGAGGTCGATCGTGCCGGCGTTGAGCGCCTCGAGCCCGTACTGGACGCCGACGTTGTCGAGCGGCCGACCGGCGTACCCGGTGGCGGCATCGCGACCCAGCTGGTTCGCGCTGCCGTCCTGGAGCGTGCAGCGGACGCCGCCCGGGTTGGCGCCGGCCGCGTAGATCGCCTCGGGGGCGATGGCGGGGTCGCACCCCCTTTCGGGGTCGAAGAGGGTGCCGTAGCCCGCCTCCCAGCGGTCGCAGGTGGCGGGGACGGCGTGGCCGTTGATCGCCGCCCGCTGGTCCGGGGAGATGCCGGCGCCGGCGGGCGAGCGGTAGTACCGGTTCAGCAGGACGCAGTCGGCGATGCCGTTGGCGACGGTGACGACGTCGGGGAGCGGGTCGAGGGCGACGCCGCCGTCGAGCAGCCCGGGGTAGTCCTGGACGATCAGGTGCAGCTGGGCCGCCCCGAAGCCGGTGCCCTCGCCGATGGTGGCCTCGGGGTCGCCGAACTCCTCGATGAAGCGCTCCTTGACCATCATCGTGGTCTCGGCCGAGACGACGTCGTTGCACTGCACGGCGCCGGTGTTGAAGCTGGCGGTGGCGACGGCGAAGCCCTGGCGGAGGTAGGCGGGATCGAGGACCTCGACGGCGGCATCGCCCTGGCCGTAGGTGGTGCCGCACCCGTCGCCGTAGCGGTAGAGCAGGCGCCCGTTCCACGCGGCGTCGGCCTGGCTGTTGTCGGCGCCACCGGGGGAGGGGTCGATGCTCGCGATCTCGTAGGTCGACCGGTTCACCACGCCCTGCTCGTGGCGGATCACCAGGGCGACCTCGTCGCCCTCGATCTCGGCGGTGGCCAGGTCCGCGGGGCGGGCCGACGGGTCGGGGAGGGGCTGGACGGCGCCGCCCGTGGTGACGTACCTCCACGTCACCCTGGTCGCGGCGCTGCAGTCCTCGTCGGAGGGGGGCCCGAGGCCCTGCGCCTCGGTGGAGCAGGCGAGCAGCGGTGCGTGCGGTCCGGAGATCATGGGCCCGGACAGCGGCCAGCTGCGGATGCGCTGGGTCACCGACTCGCCGCCTGCCGACGCCACGAGTGCGTTGTTGCCCTCCACCAGGCCGGTCACCACGCCCTCGAGGCGGCCGTCGACCGCGGTGAGCTGGTCGGTGACGTCGCGGTCGCCCAGGCGGAGCGTCAGGTCGTCGGTGCCGGCCCCACGTGCCGGCAGCAGCCGCACGCGTGCGTCGGGGCCGGTCACCCGGTCGGGCTGGCTGGAGACGACCTCGATGCGGATGCCGTCCTGCACGGGCGAGGGGGCGTCGGGGTCGTCGGGGTCGCTGGGGGAGCCGGGGGTCCCCGGGGCGCCGGTGCCCGGCGTGGTGGTGGTGGTGGGGCCTCCGGAGCTCCGCTCGGGCTCGGTCGTCGTCGGTGCCGCGTCGTCGCCGCCGGTGCTGCACGCCGAGCCCAGGAGGGCGAGGACGAGGAGCGCGGCGGCCGCGCCCAGCTGGCCGGGGCGTCGGCGGGGGTGGGGGCGG
>DATAGR010000195.1:0-1950 GCA_036263575.1 Aquihabitans sp.
GGCTCGTTCCCCAGCCCGGCCCAGATGCCGTTGAGCAGGCCGATGTTCTCGCCGAAGCCGGTGGGCCGGTAGCTGTAGATCAGGCGGAAGGTCACCGAGGCGCCGACGAACGAGATCGCCATCGGCAGGAAGATCAGCGACTTGGCGAGGGCCTCGCCACGCCGCAGGCGGTCGGCGAGCGTGGCGAAGAGCAGCCCGATGCTGACCGCCACGAGCGGCACGATGATGATCCAGCCGGCGGTGTTGCGCAGCGACCGCAGCATCGACTTGTCGGTGAACACGAACTCGTAGTTGTCGAAGCCGACGTAGTCGGCGCCCTGGGCGTCCTTGAAGCTGATCAGGATCGTGTTGATCACCGGATAGATGAGGAACACGCTGAGGATCACGATCGCAGGCCCGACGAAGACGTAGGGCCGCACCACCTCGCCGGCGCGGCGCGGCAGCCAGTCGACCACGCGGTCCATCGCCCAGAAGAGCAGGAAGACGCCACCCACGCCGACGGCGATGGCGAGGGCGACGATGCTCATGCGGCTGGCGTCGTCGTCGCGCAGGTAGTCGAACGTCCACGGCACCACCAGCGCGAGCACCACCACGGCGGCGACGACCGCAGCGATCCGGGCGAGCGGGGGCAGCGAGCGGCTCGTGGTCGTCGGGCGCTCCTCGACCGTGGTCGTCACCATCGCCTCCAGGGAGGGGTCGGGGGGAGCGGCCGCCCGGCGGGCGGCCGCTCCCCGGGTCCGGGGGACAGCGGGGTCAGCTGGGCCAGCTGGCCTCGACCTCGTCGAGGACCGGCTCGGCCTCGGCGCCGTTGGCGTAGTCGATCATCGCCGTCCAGAAGCTGCCGCTGCCGACCTCGGTCGGCATCAGGTCCGAGGCGTCGAAGCGCCCCGTCCCCTTCTCGAGCGCCTCGGTGAGGACCTCCGACGCCTCCGACAGGATCTCGTTGGCGTAGCAGTCGGGACCGACGTTCACGTTCGGCGAGATGCGCGAAGAGGCGGTGACGCCTCCCATCTCGCACTGCACCTCCTCGCTGATGAACGCGTCGAGGAACTCCTTGACCTCGGGGCGGTTGCTGCCCACGACGGTGAGCTCACCGGCGTAGAGGATGCCCTCTTGGTCGATCGGCGGGAGCGTGAACCAGTCGTAGTCCGTGCCGGCCTCGGCGTCCTCCGGGAAGAAGGAGTTGATGAAGCTGGCCTGGCGGTGGAGCCAGCACCCCGGCGGGTCCTCGAACATGGGCCCGGGCGCATCGCCGAAGGCGAGGTCGTCGATGGACTCAGCGCCGCCCAGGACGTAGCCCTCGGTCTTGAGGACCTCGCCGAAGGTCTCCAGCGCCGTCACGATCTGCGGGTCGTTGAACGGGATCTCGTGGTCGACCCACTGGTCGTAGACGTCGGGCCCGGCGGTGCGGAGCACGATGTCCTCCATCCAGTCCGTCGCTGGCCACCCGGTCGAGCCCTCGCTCTGGAGGCCGATGCACCACGGGGTGCCGCCGTCCTCGACGATCTGGTCGCTCAGGGCGATCAGGTCGTCCCAGGTCTCGGGCTCCTCGTAGCCGGCCTCCTCGAAGTCGTCCTTCGGGTACCAGACCATGGACTTCAGGTTGATGTTCGTCGGGAGGCCGTAGTGCTTGCCCTCGTGCTCGCCGAGGGCCACGAACTCCTCGCCGAAGAGCCCGTTGAGCTCCTCGATGTCGAACCCGAGGTCTTCCAGCGCCACGATGTTGCCGGCCTCGGCCAGGTCGGCGATGGCCCCGGGTTGCGGGACCGCGGCCACGTCCAGCGTGCCGCCCTCGGCGCGGATCTGGAACTGCTCCTCGAAGTTGCCGGAGGCCTCGATCTCGACCTCGTAGTCGGCGTCGTTGTTGATCATCTCGTCGAAGATGGCCTGGACGGCCTCGCCCTCCTCGGGCTCGACGGCCGCGAGCAGGTTCACCGACCCGGTGTTCTC
>DATAGR010000196.1:0-7406 GCA_036263575.1 Aquihabitans sp.
TCGTCGGATCCGCATCGTGCAACGTCTTCGTGATCGCCGCCGTCAACGTCGTCTTGCCATGGTCGATGTGACCCATCGTCCCGATGTTCAGGTGCGGCTTGTTGCGCTCGAACTTTTCTTTGCCCATGGCGTGTGCCTGGAACCTTTCTTGCCTTGTTGCGGTGTCGGTGGAGAGAGGGGGTGGAGAGAGGAGGAGCTACTCGCCGCGCACGCGGGCGACGATCTCCTCCTGGATGTTGCCCGGCATCTGCTGGTAGCTGTCGAACTGCATCGTGTAGTTCGCGCGGCCCTGGGTCCGGGAACGAAGGTCGGTAGAGTACCCGAACATCTCCGAGAGGGGCACGTCTGCGCGCACCACCTGCGCGTTGCCGCGCTGCTCCATGCCGCCGACCTTGCCCCGGCGAGACGACAGGTCGCCCATGACGTCGCCCATGTACTCGTCGGGGGTCACGACCTCGACGGCCATGATCGGCTCGAGGAGCACGGGCTTGCCCATGCGGGCCGCCTCCTTGAACGCCATGGTGCCGGCGATCTTGAACGCCATCTCCGAGGAGTCGACGTCGTGGAAGGAGCCGTCGAGCAGGACGGCCTTCACGTCGACGAGCGGGAAGCCGGCCAGCACGCCCGAGTCGAGCGCGGCCTGGATGCCCTGGTCGACCGGGCCGATGTACTCCTTGGGGATGCGCCCGCCGGTGATCTTGTCCTCGAAGGAGTAGCCCTCGCCCGGCTGGGCCGGGTGCAGGGCGATCGTGACGTCGGCGAACTGGCCCGAGCCACCCGTCTGCTTCTTGTGGGTGTAGCGGTGCTTCTCGACGTCGCGGGTGATGGTCTCGCGGTAGGCGACCTGCGGCTTGCCGACGGTGGCGTCGACGTTGAACTCGCGCAGCATGCGGTCGACCAGCACCTCGAGGTGCAGCTCGCCCATGCCCGAGATCAGGGTCTGGCCGGTCTCCTCGTCGGTCTTGACCTGGAAGGTGGGGTCCTCCTCGGCGAGCGAGTAGAGGGCCTTGCCCATCTTGTCCTGGTCGGCCTTGGTCTTGGGCTCGACGGCCACCTGGATCACCGGCTCCGGGAACTCGAGGTTCTCCAGGATGATGGCGTCCTTCTCGTCGGAGATGGTGTCGCCGGTGCGCGTGTTCTTGAGGCCGATGCCGGCGACGATGTCGCCCGCGGCCACGAAGTCGAGGTCCTCGCGGTTGTTGGCGTGCATCAGGAGGATGCGCCCGACGCGCTCCTTCTGGCCGGTGCGGCTGTTGAGCACGCTGTCGCCCTTGTTGAGGGTGCCGGAGTAGACCCGGAAGTAGGTGAGCTTGCCGTGCGGGTCGGCGACGATCTTGAACGCCAGGGCCGCGAACGGCGCCTTGGGGTCGGGGTCGCGGGTGACCTCGGCGCCGCCCTTGAGGGCCGTGCCGTTGGTGGGCGGCAGGTCGAGCGGCGACGGCAGGTAGTCGACGACGGCGTCGAGCAGGGGCTGGACGCCCTTGTTCTTGAACGCCGAGCCGGTGAGCACGGGCACGATCTCGTTGGCGAGCGTGGCCCGCCGGATCGCCCGCTTCAGGTCGGCCTCGGTGATCTCCTCGTCGCCCATGAACTTCTCGAGGATGGTGTCGTCGTAGGACGACACGACGTCGAGCAGGTCCTGGCGGAACTCCTCGGCCTTGTCCTGGAGGTCGGCGGGGATGTCGGTCACGTCGAAGCTGGCGCCGAGCTCCTCGCCGCTCCACACGATGGCCTTCATCTTGAGCAGGTCGACGACGCCGCTGAAGTCGCCCTCGTAGCCGATCGGGATCTGGAGCACGGCGACGTTGGCGCCCAGGCGCTCCTTGATGGAGTCGACGGCCTTGTAGAAGTCGGCGCCGAGGCGGTCGAGCTTGTTGACGAAGCACATGCGCGGCACGCCGTACTTGTCGGCCTGGCGCCACACCGTCTCGGTCTGGGGCTCCACGCCGGCGACGCCGTCGAACACGGCGACCGCGCCGTCGAGCACGCGCAGCGAGCGCTCCACCTCGACGGTGAAGTCGACGTGGCCGGGGGTGTCGATGATGTTGATCCGGTGGTCGTTCCAGAAGGTCGTGGTGGCGGCGGAGGTGATCGTGATGCCACGCTCCTGCTCCTGGACCATGTGGTCCATCACCGCGGCGCCCTCGTGGACCTCACCGATCTTGTAGGTCTTGCCGGTGTAGTAGAGGATCCGTTCGGTCGTGGTCGTCTTGCCCGCGTCGATGTGGGCCATGATCCCGATGTTGCGGTAGCGCTCGAGGGGGATGGTGTTCGCAGCCATCTGCTTCGTCTCTGTTCACGTGGTGTGCGGGGACATGCCACGACCGGGCGCCGCGATCGCGGACCCGGTCGGTGGGGTTCGGGCGCCCGGCGGGCGACCCGGAGGTGGGATCTGGGCCCGCTACCAGCGGTAGTGGGCGAAGGCCTTGTTGGACTCGGCCATCTTGTGGAGGTCCTCACGGCGCTTGGCCGAGGCACCGATGCCGTTGCTGGCGTCCAGGATCTCGTTGGCCAGCCGCTCGGCCATGGTCTTCTCGCGTCGCTGGCGGGAGTAGCCCACCAGCCAGCGGATCGCCAGTGTATTGGCTCGGCGCGGCTTCACCTCCACCGGCACCTGGTAGGTGGCGCCACCGACCCGGCGGCTGCGCACCTCGAGCTGCGGCTTGACGTTCTCGACGGCCCGCTTGAGCGTGGCCACGGGGTCGTCGCTGCCGGTCTTGGCGGCGACGATGTCGAGCGCCCCGTAGACGATGCGCTCGGCGGTGGAGCGCTTCCCCCGCTGGAGGACCTTGTTGACCACCTGGGTCACCACGACCGACCGGTAGATCGGGTCGGGCATGAGCTCGCGGCGGGGTGCGGGACCCTTGCGGGGCATGTCAGCCTTCCTTCTTGGCGCCGTAGCGGCTGCGGGCCTGCTTGCGGTCCTTGACCCCGGAGGTGTCGAGGGTGCCGCGGATGATCTTGTAGCGGACGCCCGGGAGGTCCTTCACACGACCGCCGCGCACCATCACGATGGAGTGCTCCTGCAGGTTGTGCCCCTCGCCGGGGATGTAGGCGGTGATCTCGACGCCGCTCGACAGGCGCACGCGGGCGACCTTCCGGAGGGCGGAGTTCGGCTTCTTCGGCGTGTTGGTGTACACGCGGGTGCAGACGCCGCGGCGCTGGGGCGCGCCCTTGAGGGCCGGGGTCTTGCCCTTGGTGGGCTTGTCCTGGCGGCCCTTGCGGACCAGCTGCTGGATGGTGGGCACTGAGGGACCTCTCGACTGCTGCAGGCGGTGGCGGGGCGACGCTTCCGTCGCCGGGCCGAAGGGACATGCTAAAGGGGCGGCGTCTGGGGCCGCAAGACGGCGCGACGCCCGCGGAGGCGCCCCGACGCGGCGGTGGGCGCCCCGGGGGGCGCCCACCACGCTGGTCCTGCCGGCCGGGGGCCGGCGACGGGTCGTCAGCCCTCGGCGGGGGCGGCGGCGGGGAGGTCGATGACCTCGGCGCCACCGTCGGCGGCCGCCGTGCGGGCGGCCTCGCCGGCCAGCCACTCGGCGTCGTCGAGCTGCTCGCCGTCCGAGCTGTAGAACGCCATCGGCTGGTAGTCCGGCGCGTTGGTCTCGATGTCGCGGTACTGGTGCATGCCGGTACCGGCCGGGATCAGCTTGCCGATGATGATGTTCTCCTTGAGGCCCACGAGGGAGTCCGACCGGGAGTCGATCGCCGCCTCGGTGAGCACCCGGGTGGTCTCCTGGAAGGAGGCCGCCGACAGCCACGAGTCGGTGGCGAGCGAGGCCTTGGTGATGCCCATGAGCTCCACACGACCCTCGGCCGGGCGCTTGCCCTCCTCCACCAGCAGCTTGTTGGCGTCGGCGAAGGCCTTCTGGTCGACCCGCTCGCCAGGGAGGAAGTCCGAGTCGTTGGTCTCGAGGACCGTGACCCGGCGCGTCATCTGGCGCACGATGAGCTCGATGTGCTTGTTGTGGATCGACACGCCCTGCTCGCGGTACACCTTCTGGACCTGCTCGACCAGGTAGCTCTGGGTCTCCCGGACGCCGCGGATCTCGAGGAGCTCCTTGGGGTCTCGGGGGCCCTCCACCAGGGCGTCGCCGGCCTCGACCTCGGCCCCGTCCTCGACCTCGAGGCGGGCGAGGGTGGGCACCGTGTAGGTATCCTCGGTGCCGTCGTCGCCGACGATGGTGATGACCCGGCCCTTGCCCTCGTCCTCGCCGATCCGGACCACACCGGTGGTGCGGGCCAGGGTGGCCTTGCCCTTCGGGGAGCGAGCCTCGAAGAGCTCGACCACGCGGGGGAGGCCGCCGGCGATGTCGGAGCCGGCGATGCCGCCGGTGTGGAAGGTCCGCATGGTGAGCTGGGTGCCCGGCTCGCCGATGGACTGGGCGGCGATGACGCCGACGGCCTCACCGATCTCGATGTGCTTGCCCGTGGCCAGCGACATGCCGTAGCTGGCGGCGGAGATGCCGGCCACGGAGTCGTCGGTGAGGGGCGAGAGCACCCGCACGCGGGTGACGTCGGGATCGTCGCGGAGCTTCTCCATGATGTCCTGGTCGACGACGGTGCCCCGGGGGAACACGGTGCCGTCGGAGCAGGTGACGTCGTTGGCGATGGTCCGGCTGTAGAGCGTGGTCTCGATGTAGGAGCGCTTGTTGGCCGTGTCCGGGCCGACGTCCTCGATCCAGATGCCACGGATCGGCGAGCCGGTCGCCTCCGCCTTGGCGAAGGGGTCCTCGTCGTTGATGATCAGCTCCTGGGCCACGTCGACCAGGCGACGGGTCAGGTAGCCCGAGTCGGCGGTCCGCAGGGCGGTGTCGACCAGGCCCTTCCGGGCGCCGGGCGTGGCGATGAAGTACTCCAGCATCTCCAACCCCTCACGGAAGTTGGACGTGATGGGGCGGGGGATCATGTCGCCACGGGGGTTGGCCACCAGGCCACGCATGCCGGCGATCTGGCGCACCTGCATCATGTTCCCTCGGGCACCGGAGCCGACCATCATGTCGATGGGGTTGAACTGCTGGGCCTTGAGGTTCTTCTCCATGGCCGTGCGCACCTGGTCGGTGGCGTCGGTCCAGATCTCCACCTCCTTCTGGCGCCGCTCGCCGTCGGTGATGATGCCCCGACGGAACTGGTCCTCGACCTTCTGGGCCTGGGTCTCGTGCGTCTCCATGATCGCCGCCTTCTCGTCCGGCGTCTTGACGTCGTCGATCGAGATGGTGATGCCGGACTGCGCCGCGTAGCGGAAGCAGAGGTTCTTGATGGCGTCGAGGCTGCTGGCGACGATGTTCTTCGCCTCGTCGTTGGCCAGCCGGTCGGTGATGGTGCCCATCAGCTTCTTGTCGATGCGGGCGTTGATGAACTCGAAGGAGTCCGGCAGCGCCCGGTTGAAGAAGATCCGACCGGGGGTGGTCTCGATGGTCTCGGTCCGCCCGTCGCGACCGTCGCCCCGGAACTGGATCTTGGCGTGGAGCGCCAGGTCGCCGTTCTCGTAGGCGCGCTCCACCTCGAAGAGGTGGCGGAACACGCGGCCCTCGCCCTTGGCGCCGGGCACGACCTCGGTCAGGTAGTAGGCGCCGATGATCATGTCCTGGGTGGGCGTGACCAGCGGGCGGCCGTGGGCCGGCGACAGCACGTTGTTGGCCGACAGCATCAGGACGCGGGCCTCGGCCTGCGCCTCCGACGACAGCGGGAGGTGCACGGCCATCTGGTCGCCGTCGAAGTCGGCGTTGAAGGCGGTGCACACCAACGGGTGGATCTGGATGGCCTTGCCCTCGACCAGCACGGGCTCGAAGGCCTGGATGCCGAGGCGGTGCAGCGTGGGGGCCCGGTTCAGCATGACCGGGTGCTCCTTGATGGCCTCCTCGAGGACGTCCCAGACCTGCGGGCGCCGGCGCTCGACCATGCGCTTGGCCGACTTGATGTTCTGGGCCAGCTCGGCGTCGACGAGCTTCTTCATCACGAAGGGCTTGAAGAGCTCGAGGGCCATGAGCTTGGGCAGGCCGCACTGGTGCAGCTTGAGCGTGGGGCCGACCACGATGACCGAACGGCCCGAGTAGTCGACGCGCTTGCCGAGCAGGTTCTGGCGGAACCGGCCCTGCTTGCCCTTGAGCATGTCCGAGAGGGACTTGAGCGGGCGGTTGCCCGGCCCGGTGACCGGGCGGCCGCGGCGGCCGTTGTCGAACAGGGCGTCGACGGCCTCCTGGAGCATGCGCTTCTCGTTGTTCACGATGATCTCGGGGGCCCCGAGGTCGAGCAGGCGCTTCAGGCGGTTGTTGCGGTTGATGACCCGGCGGTACAGGTCGTTGAGGTCCGAGGTGGCGAAGCGGCCACCGTCGAGCTGGACCATCGGGCGCAGCTCCGGCGGGATCACCGGCACCACGTCGAGGATCATCGCCCGGGGGTCGTTGATCCGCTTGCCGTTCTCGTCGCGCTGGTTGAACGAGGCGACGATCTTCAGGCGCTTGATGGCCTTCTGCTTGCGCTGGGCCGACAGGGGGCGCTGGCCCTCCTGCGGGTCGATCGCGGCGCGGAGCTTCTCCTCCTCGACGTCGAGGTCGAGCTCGTTGATGAGCGACTTGATGGCGTCGGCGCCCATGCCGCCCTCGAAGTACTCGCCGTAGCGGTCCTCGAGCTCGCGCCACAGCATCTCGTCCTCGATGATCTGGCGGGAGAACAGGTTCTTGAACTCGTCGAAGGCCCGGGTGAGCACGTCGAGCTCGAGCTCGTAGCGCTCGCGGATCAGGGCGAGGTCCTTGTCGGCCTGCTTCTGGCGGGCCTTCAGCTCGGAGTCCTTGGCGCCCTCGCCCTCGAGCTGGGCGATCTCCGCCTCGAGCTCCTCCATGCGGCGGGCCAGCTCGAGCTCGCGGTCCTTCTCGATGACCTCGCGCTCGGCGAGGACCTCGGCCTCGAGGTTGGGGAGGTCCTGGTCGCGCTTCTCCTCGTCGACGGACACGACGAGGTTGGCGGCGAAGTAGATGACCTTCTCGAGCTGCTTGGCCTTGAGCTCCTCACGGGGCTCGGTGCCCATGAGCAGGTAGGCCAGCCACGAGCGGGTGCCGCGCAGGTACCAGATGTGCACCGTGGGGGCGGCCAGCTCGATGTGGCCCATGCGCTCGCGCCGGACCTTGGAGCGGGTGACCTCCACGCCGCAGCGCTCGCAGATGATGCCCTTGAAGCGGACGCGCTTGTACTTGCCGCAGTAGCACTCCCAGTCCTTGGTGGGACCGAAGATCTTCTCGCAGAAGAGCCCGTCCTTCTCCGGCTTGAGCGTGCGGTAGTTGATGGTCTCCGGCTTCTTGACCTCGCCGTTGGACCACATGCGGATGGAATCCGCGGTGGCCAGGCCGATCCGGAGCTGGTCGAAGTTGTTGACGTCGAGCATGTGGGTTCCTTCTTCGTTCTTCGACTAC
>DATAGR010000197.1:0-5904 GCA_036263575.1 Aquihabitans sp.
GTTGTTGTTGCCGCCCTGGGTGCGGCCCATCTCGTCGCCGCCGAGCAGCATGGGGACGCCCTGCGACAGCATCAGCGTGGCCAGCAGGTTGCGCTGCTGGCGGGCGCGCAGCGCGCAGATCGCCGGGTCGTCGGTCGGGCCCTCGGCGCCGCAGTTCCAGGACCGGTTGTCGTCGGTGCCGTCGCGGTTGTCCTCGAGGTTGGCCTCGTTGTGCTTGTGGTCGTAGGCGACGAGGTCGGCGAGCGTGAAGCCGTCGTGGGCCGTCACGAAGTTGACCGACGCGTTGGGGCGCCGCCCGTCGTCGCCGTAGAGGTCGCTCGACCCCGCCAGCCGGTCGGCGAGGGCGCTGATTGAGTCGTGGCTGCGCCAGAAGTCGCGCACGTGGTCGCGGTAGAGGCCGTTCCACTCGGCCCAGATGCCGGGGAAGCCGCCGACCTGGTAGCCGCCGGGCCCGACGTCCCACGGCTCGGCGATCAGCTTCACCTGCGACAGCACCGGGTCCTGGTGGAGGGCGTCGAAGAAGCCGGCGCCCTTGTCGAAGTCGTACGTCTCGCGACCGAGCACCGAGGCGAGGTCGAAGCGGAAGCCGTCGACCTGGCACTCCTCGACCCAGTAGCGCAGCGAGTCGGTGACGAGCCGCAGGACGCTGGGGTGGACGATGTTGATGGAGTTGCCGGTGCCGGTCCAGTCGAGGAAGAACCGGGGGTCGTCGGGCATCGACCGGTAGTACGACACGTTGTCGACGCCCTTCATCGACAGCATCGGGCCCAGGTGGTTGCCCTCGGCGGTGTGGTTGTAGACGACGTCGAGGATCACCTCGATGCCGGCCCGGTGGAGGGCCTTCACCATGCCCTTGAACTCGCTCACCTGCTGGCCGCGCTCGCCGCTGGCGGCGTAGCCGGAGTGCGGGGCGAAGAACCCGATCGTGCTGTAGCCCCAGTAGTTGCTCAGGCCCTTGTCGTGGAGGAAGCCCTCGTCGGCGATGTGGTGCACGGGGAGCAGCTCGACGGCGGTGATGCCGAGGTCGACGAGGTGGGCGATGGCCGCCTCCGACGCGAGCCCGGCGTAGGTGCCGCGCAGGTCCTCGCGCACGCCGGGGTGGCGCTGGGTGAAGCCCTTGACGTGGACCTCGTAGATGACCGAGCGCGACAGCGGCGTGCGAGGCCGCTCGACGCCCTCCCAGTCGAAGGCGTCGTCGACCACGATCGACTTGGGCACGGCGAGGGCATCGTCCTCGTCGTCCAGGTCGAGGTCGGCGTCCTCGTCGCCCGGGACGTAGGGGAGGGAGCTGGCCGCGTCCTCGTCGACGCCGCCCTCGATCGCCTTGGCGTACGGATCGATCAGGAGCTTGGCCGGGTTGAAGCGGTGGCCCTGCTCCGGGGCCCACGGCCCGATCACCCGGTAGGCGTAGCGCTGGCCGGGGCCCACGTCGGGCAGCTCGACGTGCCAGTGGAACGACGTCTGCTCCTCGATCGGCACGACCTCCTCGTTGCCGTCCTCGTCGAACAGGCAGAGGTCGACCGCGGCGGCGTGCTCGGAGAAGAGCGAGAAGTTGGTGCTGCCGCCCTTCCACGTGGCGCCCACCGGGAAGGGGTGACCGGGCCAGGTGTGGCGGGTCATCGAGCGGTCGGCGGGGGAAGCATCAGGCAGGGTCGTCTTTCCACAGGAGGGCGCCCGAGCGGGCGGGGAGCAGGAGGTGGGGGTCGTCGGCGGACACCACGTCGGCGACACCGGCGTGGGTGGCCAGCTCGAGGCGGCTGGGTGGGCACGGTACGCGCGTCTCGGCGGCGCCGACGTTGGCGAGGAGGATCGACGTACCCCGCTCGACGCGCACCCAGCCGGCCTCCTCGTCGAAGGCCACCGCCGCAGGGACCCGCGGCAGCTGGGGGCGCACGGCGAGGAGGCGGCGGTAGAGGTCGGCGAGGGCGGGGTCGACGCGACGGGTCAGGCGCGAGCGCTCGAAGGTGGACGCGGCCTGCGGGTCGGGCACCTCCTCGCCGGTGGCCGCGCTGAAGTCGGCGAACTCGGCGCGCCGCCCGTTCCTGGTGGCGTTGGCGATGAAGTCGTCGCGGTGGTCCGAGAAGAAGAGGAAGGGCGCGTCCTCGCCGTACTCCTCGCCCATGAACAGCATGGGCGTGAACGGCGAGGCCAGGGTGCAGAGCGCGGCGAGCGGGCGGGCCTCGGCGGGGAGGCGGTCGCCCAGCGGCCGGTTGCCGACCTGGTCGTGGTTCTGGTCGAACACCACGAAGCGCTCGGGGTCGAGGTCGTCGGCCGGCGCACCGAAGCGGCGGCCGCGGTAGGCCGACCAGGTGCCGTCGTGCACGTACGGCCGGTGGAACGCCTTGGCCAGCTGGGCCACGTGGCCGAAGTCGGCGTACCAGCCCTGGCGGTCGTCGGTGAGCAGGGTGCGCAGGGCGTGGTGGAAGTCGTCGGCCCAGTCGGCGTCGAACCCCCAGCCGCCGTAGGCCTCGGCCCGGGCGGTGCGCGGGTCGTTGAGCCCGCTCTCGGCGATCAGCAGCGCGTCGGGGTGCAGGTCGCGCACGCGGGCGGTGAGCTCGGCCAGCACCGGGCGGGCGCTCTGGTCGACGATGGCGTGGCACGCGTCGACCCGGAGGCCGTCGACGCCGACCTCGCCGACCCACCACGTGGCGTTCTGGAGGATCGTCTCGCGCACGGCGCCGGAGCCGGGTCCGTCGACGTTGATCGCCTGGCCCCACGGCGTGTGGTGCTTGTCGGTGAAGAACGGGCCGAAGCGGTCGTAGGTCTGGTCCCCGGTGGGCCCGATGTGGTTGTAGACGACGTCGAGGACCACCCCGAGGCCGGCCCGGTGGGCGGCGTCGACGAGCTCGACCAGGGCGGCGGGGCCGCCGTAGCTGTGCTGGGTGGCGCTCCAGAAGATGCCGTCGTAGCCCCACCCGCGGTCGCCCGGGAACTGCCCGACGGGCAGCAGCTCGACGTGGGTGACGCCGAGCTGGGCCAGGGCGGGCAGATGCTCGATGACGCCCCCGAGGTCGCCGGCCTCGCTGAACGTCCCGACGTGGAGCTCGTAGAGGACCACCTCGTCGGCCTGGCGGTGGGGTCGGGGCGGACGATCGCCGGCGCCCGGGGCCACCGCGCCGATGGCGACCGGGTCGACCAGCGCCGAGGGGCCCGTCAGGCCCTCCGGCTGCCAGCGGGACCACGGGTCGGCGAGGTCGTGGCCGTCGACGACCACCCGGTACGGGGTGCCGTGGCCGACCCCACCGACGTCGGCCTCCCACACGCCTTCGCCCGCGGGCCGGGCCACGTGGGCGACGCCGTCGATGCGGATCGCCACCTCGGTCGCCCTCGGTGCCCAGAGCCGGAACGACGCGCCACCGCCGGCCCGGGGCCGGGCGCCCAGCGGGCGTTCGAAGGGGAGGGTGGCGACCGGTGCCGGTGCGCTCACGTGGCGCCCTCGGGCTGGAACCACACCACCCCGAGAGGCGGGAGGGTCGCCGTGGCGCTGGTCGGCTGGCCGTGGGCCGCCGGGCCGTCGGCCACCACCGCACCGAGGTTGCCCACGCCCGATCCGCCGTAGAGCTCGGCGTCGGTGTTGAGCACCTCGCACCAGCGGCCCTCGGTGGGCAGCCCGACGACGTAGTCGTACCGCGGCGTCGGCGAGAGGTTGGCGACGCAGGCGATGGCGCGGCCGTCTGCGCCGCGGCGCAGGAAGGCGGCCACGTTGCCGTCGGCGTCGTCGCCCACGAGCCAGGTGAACCCACCGGGCGCGAAGTCGACCTCCCAGAGCGCCGGCTCCCCGCGGTAGGTGCGGTTGAGGTCGCGCACCAGCTGGTGCACGCCGGCGTGGCCCTGGTCGGCGAGGAGGTGCCAGTCGATCGACCGGTCGTGGTCCCACTCGCGCTCCTGCGCGAACTCGCCGCCCATGAACAGCAGCTGCTTGCCGGGGTGGGCCCACATCCAGCCGAAGAGGGCGCGCACGTTGGCCAGCTGCTGCCACCGGTCGCCCGGCATCTTGGTGAGCAGCGACCCCTTGCCGTGCACGACCTCGTCGTGCGACAGCGGCAGCACGAAGTTCTCGGTGAACGCGTAGTGCGTCGAGAACGTGAGGTCGTGGTGGTGGTACCGGCGGTGGATCGGGTCGTGCGAGAAGTAGTCGAGCGTGTCGTGCATCCAGCCCATGTTCCACTTGAAGCCGAAGCCGAGGCCCCCGCCGTCGACCGGCCGGGAGACGCCGGGCCAGGCCGTGGACTCCTCGGCGATCGACAGCACACCGGGGTGGTCGGCGTGGATGACGACGTTCGCCTCCTGGAGCAGCGAGACGGCCTCAAGGTTCTCGCGGCCGCCGTGGTCGTTCGGCAGCCAGGCGTCGTGGGCGCGGGAGTAGTCGAGGTAGAGCATCGACGCCACCGCGTCGACCCGGAGGCCGTCGACGTGGTACTCCTCGAGCCAGAAGCGGGCGTTGGAGAGCAGGAAGCTCCGCACGCCGCCGCGGCCGAAGTCGAACACGTAGGTGCCCCAGTCGGGCTGCTCGCCGCGCCGGGGGTCGGGGTGCTCGTAGAGCGGCGTGCCGTCGAAGCGGCCGAGGGCCCACTCGTCCTTCGGGAAGTGGGCGGGCACCCAGTCGAGGATCACGCCCACGCCGGCCTGGTGCAGGGTGTCGATGAGGAACCGGAGGTCGTCGGGCTCGCCCCAGCGGGCGGCCGGCGCGAAGTACGAGGTGACCTGGTAGCCCCACGACCCGGCGAAGGGGTGGCCCATGACCGGCAGCAGCTCGACGTGGGTGAAGCCGAGGTCGGTCACGTAGGCGGCCAGCTCGGGCGCCAGCTCGCGGAAGGTCCGCTCCCGGTCGGGTTCGGCGGGATCGCGTCGCCACGACCCGAGGTGCACCTCGTACACGGACATGGGCGACGCCCACTGGTCGGCCGCGTCGCGCCGCGTGAGCCACGCGTCGTCGGCCCAGCGGTGGCGGCTCGTGTGCACGATCGAGGCCGTGGCCGGCGCGCCCTCGGTGCGGAACGCGAGCGGGTCGGCGTGCTCGACGGTCGCGCCGTCGGGGCCGGTGATGGCGAACTTGTAGCGGTGGCCCTCGTGGGCGTCGGCGCTGAAGCCGGCCCACACCTCCGAGCCGTCGACGCGCTCGAGGGGCGTGGTGGCCCGGTCCCAGTGGTTCCAGTCGCCCACCACCGTGACCCGCTGGGCGGCCGGCGCCCACACGGCGAAGGCGACGCCCTCGGCGCCGTCGACGGTTCGCGGGTGGGCGCCGAGGTGCTGGTGCAGCGCCAGGTGCCGGCCCTCGGAGAGGAGGTGGCGGTCGAGCTCGCCGACGAGGCCGGCGGGATCGGCGGGGTGCGTGCTCATGCGCCGGCCCCGGCGAGGAGGCGGCGGAGGCCCTCGACGGGCAGGCCCACCCAGTCCGGGCGGTGGTCCAGCTCGTAGCCGATCTCGTACACGACCTTCTCCAGTTCCAGCAGCGTCAACAGGTCCCGCGTCGCCACCGACGACGCGGGCAGCAGCTCGGGCTGCACGGTGGCCAGGTAGCCGTCGAGGAACGCAGCGCGCGCCGCCGGCTCCCACCCCGGGCTGAGCAGATGGCCCTCCGAGCGGCGGGCGGTGGCCGCCGCGTAGGCGAACGAGCGGAGCATCCCGGCGACGTCGCGCAGCGGCGAGTGGCGCCGGCGGCGCTCGGCGAGCGGCCGGGCCGGCTCGCCTTCGAAGTCGAGGATGACCCAGCGGTCGTCGCCCAGGACGACCTGGCCGAGGTGGAGGTCGCCGTGGTGGCGGATGGCGGCGCCGAGGTCGGTGCCGAGCCGATCGGCGAGCGCGACGGCCAGGGCGGCGACGTCGTCGGCCCGGCCGGCCAGGTCGCCGAGGGCCCCGGGTTCGTCGGCCGGGCCCAGCCGCCGGGCGGCGTCGGCACCGATG
>DATAGR010000198.1:0-6072 GCA_036263575.1 Aquihabitans sp.
CCCGCAGGCCGTCACCAGCATCTCCGTAGAGGCTCACCGCGGAAGCGCGCCCTGCAGCTCGGCCCGGAGCTCGGGCGTGAGGACCTGGCCGGCGCGCTCGACGAGCACGGTCATCTCGTAGGCCACCAGGCCGACGTCGCAGGCGCCGTCGGCGACCACGGCGAGGCACGAGCCGTCGCTGATGCCGGTGACGAAGAGGAAGGCGCGCTCCATCTCGATGACGATCTGGGTGACGGCGCCACCACCGAAGCGGCCGGCGGCGCCGTAGGCGAGGCCGATCAGGCCCGACGCCACGGCCGCGAAGCGGTCGGCGGCATCGGGGTCCAGGCCGCGCGAGACCGCCATGGGGAGGCCGTCGGCCGACACGACGACCGACTCGCTCACGCCGGGGACGCGGTCGACGAAGTTCTCGACCAGCCAGTTGACGTTGCGGGCGGCTGCGCTCAGATCACTCATGGTTCTCCATCTCCTCGGACGGTCGGCCGGGGACCGGCTCGGTGACTCGGGCTCGTTGCTGGCCGTCGCGGTAGCGCGACAGGAGGTTGCGCACCTCGTCGGGCGAGCGTCGGGTGGCGCTCACGCCGCGCTCGGCGTCCGCGCCGGGGATGGCACGGGTGGCGCCGGCCTGCCGGGGGACCCGCTTGGCGAGGCCGGAGGTCGTGCGGACGGGCTCGTCGGCGCCGACCGGCGCGCCGGTGGGGGCGCCTGGGTCCGGGGCGGCGGGCTGACGTCGGGCCAGCGGGGCGGTCGCAGCCTCGGCCGGCGCGTCCGGCGCCGGGGCCTCGGCGGGCGGCGCGGCCGGGGCCGGCGGGGCCACGGCGGCGGCGACGGGCTCCGGTGCGGCCGGTGGCGTGGCGCCGAAGAGCCGCGTGGGCTCGGCCGACGGGGCCGGCGGGGCCGGCGGCACCACGACCTGGGGGGTCGGGGCGTCGTCGGGCGTGCGGCCGAAGAGTCGCGGCGGCTCCGACCCCTCGAGGAAGAAGGGCCGGGACGCCGGGTCGCCGGCCGGGGGATCCCCGGCCGGCCGACCGAGGCGCTCGCGCACCGGCAACGACGGGACCGCCGGAGGCGGTCCGTCGAGCCGGGCGCCGGCTGCAGGGGTGATCTCGTCGGTGGGGGGCGCGCTGAACACGAGCGCCTCCGGCAGGGCGGGGTCGCCCTGGGGTGCCTCGGTGACCCGGGCCACGGCGGGCTCGACGCCCGGCGCTGCGGGCTCGGGGGCCGGGGTCGGCCCGGGGTCGTCGGTCGGCGCCGGGCGCTCGGGGGCGTCGCCGGTCGGGCGGGCGCCGGCGGGGGTGGCCGTGAGCCGGCGGGTGGGGAGGCCGGTGGCGCCGGTGCCGGTGGCCTCGCTCGGGGACGGGCCGGACGGCGCCGGGGCGGCGGGCGGCGCCGGGAAGAGCGGCGTGGCCGGCGGCGTCGGCGCCACCAGGGCGTCGAGGCCGGTCTCGAAGGCCTGACCCGTGGGGACGGCCTCGGCGAGGGTGGCCGGTGCCGGGAGATCGTCGCCGTCGGGCGTGAAGGCGAGCGGCGGCAGGGCGCCGGCGGACGTGTCGAGCACCGGCTTGAGCCGCGACGGCACGTCGGCGGCCGCAGCCGGCTCGGTGGCGCCGACGAGCGACGGCCCGTCGGTCACCAGCTGCGGCGGCAGCGACACGACGGCGGTCACGCCGCCGGCCGGCGACGGCATCATGCGCACGGCGATCCCGTGGCGCCGGGCGAGGCGGCCGACCACGATGAAGCCGAGGGACCGGGACAGCGCCAGGCCCACCAGCGGCGGCTTGGCCAGCGACTCGTTCGCCTGGGCGATCTGGTCGGGCGACATGCCGATGCCGTGGTCGGAGACGGAGATCACGTAGCCGTCGGCCTTGGTGCGGTGGCCGACCACCTCGACGCGCGTCTCGGGCGGCGAGAAGTTGGTGGCGTTCTCCATGAGCTCGGAGAGGAGGTGCGCCAGGTCGGCGGCGGCGTTGGAGGCGACGAGCACCTCGTCGAAGCTGAGCAGCTCGATGCGGTTGAAGTCCTCGACCTCCGCCAGGGCGGCTCGGACGACGTTGGCGAGCGGCGCCGGGCGACCGCGGCGGCGGGGCGGCTCGGCGCCGGCGAGGACGAGGAGCGACTCGGCGTTGCGCCGCATCCGGGTGGCGAGGTGGTCGAGGCGGTAGAGGTTCTCGAGCTGGTCGGGATCCTCCTCGCCACGCTCGAGCTCGTCGATGAAGTCGATCTGGCGGTCGAGCAGGGCCTGGTTGCGTCGGGCCAGGTTCACGAACATCTCGCCGATGCCCTTGCGGAGCAGGGCGGCCTGCTCGGCGGCGACCTCGCTGGCCACGCGCTGCACGTCGTTGAACGACGACGCCAGCTGGCCGATCTCGTCGTTGGAGGACACCTCGATCGCCTGCATGGCGCCGAGCTGGTGGTCGAGCTCGTCCTCCGAGGGGTTCCGCAGGGACTCGACCAGGCGGGGCATCTGCTCCGAGGCCAGCCGGTCGGCGGCCACGGTCAGCTTGTCCAGGGGGCGGGTGATGCGGCGGCCGAGGAACAGGGCGGCCAGGGCGGCGGCGAGGATGGCCACGCCGGCGGCGATGAGGAACAGGTCGGCGGCGCGCTCGGCGTCGGCGCGGGCCGCCTGGCTCTGGCCGATGACCGTGCCGAAGAGCTCGGTCTCCACCTCGTGGAGGTCGTCGAGCACCTGGCGCACGGCGGTGCGCAGCTCGGCGGGGTCCGCGTCGATGGGCGCCTTCGAGCCGCCGGCGAGCGCCTCGTCGCGCTGGGCCTCGACCTCGATCCGGGCCTCGCTGGTCAGCGCGTCGCGGACGTCGCCCTTGCGGGCGCTGTCGGCCACCGAGGTGAGGATGTCCTGCTGGCTGGCCTCGTCGTCGGTGGCCGCCTGGAAGAGGGCGAAGGAGCCCTCGGCCGAGAAGCCGCCCTGCTCGGCGCCACCCGCGAGGAGCGAGCCCTGGCGGGCGAGTGCGGCCTTGTAGGACGCCAGCGCGGCGCCGGTCCGGAGGTTGCCGGCCACCTGCGGGTCGGTGATGGCCTCGGCGACGGTGTCGTTGACGGCGAGGAACGTCTGCTCGACGGCGGCGTAGGTGGTGGCCACCTGCTCCCACCGGTAGCCCTGGTCGACGGCCTCGCGGATGTAGGTGAGCTTGTCGGCGCTGTCCACAGCCAGGCCGGCGGTCGAGCGGAACGCCGAGGACGTCGAGCGGGCCTCGCCCTGCAGCTGGGCGAGGGCCGTCTCGAGGGCCCGGTCGGTGTCGGCCCGGGCCGCCTCCAGCTCCTCGGCGCCCGTCGAGCGGTCGGAGGCGACGAAGGAGGTGCTGGTGAGCGACTCGGCCTGGAGGGCGTCCACCACGTCGCCGTTGGCCTGGGCCACGCCGACGAGGCGCTCGACCCGACGGCTGGCGTCGGCGGTGTCCTGGCGCGATCGCGAACCGATGGCGGCCAGCAGCACGATGATCACGATCGGTCCTGCCACCAGCAGGATCAGCTTGCTGCGGATCTTCAGGTCGTCGAACACGGGCGTCCTCGCTCGTGGAGATGGGGAGAGAGCCCGCAGGCGGTCCCCCCGGGTACGCAGGTCAGATCGGCCGCTGCCCGCCCACCTTGAGCCTCCGCCGACGGCCCGTGGTCGCGGATGGGTCGTTCGGCCCGGCCACCTGCGGGATACCATCGCCGCTCACCCGAACGGATGTGGAAGGCGAGGGAGCCCCGATGAGTGATGTTTCGCAAGGTCCAGGCTGGTGGCAGGCCTCGGACGGCAAGTGGTACCCGCCGGAGCAGGCCCCGGCCGCGGCAGCGCCCACGGCCCCGCCGACGGCACCGCCCCCGGGCTACGGCCCCCCTGCGGGGGCCCCGGCGTACGGCCCTCCCGGCACCGCGCCGGCGTACGGCGCCCCGGCCGGCAGCCCCGGGTACGGGGCACCGGCCGCCTCGCACGGGCAGCTGGCCGAGTGGCCCGAGCGGGCCGCCTCCGGCGCCATCGACTTCGTGGCCCTGGGGGTGATCGGCGCCATCGTGCAGCAGGTCAGCTACGGGCTCGGCCTGCTGATCAGCCTGGCCGGCCTGGCGTTCGGCATCTACAACGGCTACCTCAACGGCTCCACCGGCCAGAGCGTCGGCAAGCGCGTGGTGGGCACCCGGGTGGTGGCGGAGGCCACCGGCCAGCCCATCGGCGGCGGGCAAGGCATCATCCGGTACTTCAGCCACATCATCGACGGCATCATCTGCGGCATCGGCTACCTGTTCCCCCTGTGGGACGCCAAGAAGCAGACCATCGGCGACAAGATCATGAAGACCGTCGTCCTCACCGGCCAGCCGAAGCAGTCCTTCGGCGACGCCATCAAGCCGTCCTGACCGCCGGCTGATCCGGCCCGCCGGTGGCGACCTCGCCGGCACCGACCTCGAGGCCCCGGCTCCGGCCGGGGCCTCGTCGCGCCGGGGCGACCCTCAGCGCAGCGGTGCGGCGGTGGGCACCAGCGGGGCGTGCAGCAGGGTGTGGCCCACGAGGTCGCGGTCGACGGCCGCGGCGCAGGACCGGCCTTCGGCGATGGCCCACACGATGAGGCTCTGGCCCCGGCCCATGTCGCCGGCGACGTAGACGCCGGGCACGTTGGTGCGCCAGTCGTCGTCGCGGGCCACGTTCGAGCGGCCGTCGAGCTCGACGCCGAACTGCTCGGTGATCCAGCCCGACTCGGGCCCGGTGAAGCCCATGGCGAGGAAGACGAAGTCGGCCTCGATCTCGAAGTCGGAGCCCTCGACCTCCTCGAAGCGGCCTTCGACCATCTCGACCTCGTGGGCCCGCAGGGCGCGCACCCGACCCTCGCCGTCGTCGACGAAGCGCTCGGTGTTGACGGAGAACACGCGGTCGCCGCCCTCCTCGTGGGCCGAGGAGGTCCGGTACACGAGCGGCCAGGTCGGCCACGGCGTGGTGTCGGGCCGGGCCTCGGGCGGGCGGGGCATGATCTCGAACTGGCGGACCTCGGAGGCGCCCTGGCGGTGGGCGGTGCCGAGGCAGTCGGCACCGGTGTCGCCGCCACCGATGATCACGACCTTCTTGCCGCGCACGTCGATCGGTGAGGACGACAGGTCGCCCTCCTGCACCCGGTTCGCGAGCGGGAGGTACTCCATGGCCTGGTGGATGCCGGCGAGCTCCCGGCCGGGGATGGGCAGGTCGCGCGCCGTCGTGGCCCCGCCGGCGAGCACGACGGCGTCGAACTCGGCGCGGAGCTGGTCGCCGGTGATGTCGACCCCCACGTTCACCCCGGTGCGGAACTCCGTGCCCTCGGCGCGCATCTGGTCGAGGCGGCGCTCGAGCTGGCGCTTCTCCATCTTGAACTCGGGGATGCCGTACCGGAGCAGGCCGCCGATGCGGTCGGCGCGCTCGTAGACCACGACCTCGTGGCCGGCCCTCGTGAGCTGCTGGGCCGCAGCCAGCCCCGCGGGGCCGGAGCCGACCACGGCGACGCGCTTGCCGGTCGGCTGGTCGGCCTTCACCGGCTTCACCCAGCCCTCGGCCCACGCCCGGTCGATGATGGACACCTCGACCTGCTTGATCGTGACGGGGTCCTGGTTGATGCCGAGCACGCAGGCGGACTCGCACGGCGCCGGGCACAGGCGGCCGGTGAACTCGGGGAAGTTGTTCGTGGCGTGGAGGCGCTCGATCGCCTCCTGCCAGCGGTCCCGGTACACGAGGTCGTTCCAGTCCGGGATGAGGTTGCCGAGCGGGCAGCCGTTGTTGCAGAACGGGATGCCGCAGTCCATGCACCGGCTGGCCTGGGTCATGAGCCGCTCCGCCGGGAACGGCTCGTAGACCTCCTTCCAGTCCTTGATGCGCACCGGCACCGGCCGGCGCCGGGGCAGCTCGCGCCCGTGCTTCAGGAAGCCCTGCTGATCACCCATGTCGTCGTCCCTCAGCCCTTGGCGGCGGCCATGATGGCCTCGTCGATGTCGGCACCGGCCTCCTCGGCCGCCTTGATGGCGCCGAGGACCCGCTTGTAGTCGCGAGGCATGACCTTCACGAACTGCGGCACCGAGTACTGCCAGTCGGAGAGGATGCGGCTGGCGACCTCGGAG
>DATAGR010000199.1:0-6942 GCA_036263575.1 Aquihabitans sp.
CGCCGCCACGCCAGGTCGGCGGTGCGGCGGCTGGCGAACGTGGCCCGCAGCTCGGCCACCACGGCGGCGACATCGGGGGGCGAGCCCTCGGGCGTCGGGTCGGTCGCGGTCTCCGGCTCGAGCCCGTGGTCGGTGGTGGCGGTCATGGGGTTCCTCCCGGCCGCCGGGCGGGGGTGGCGGCCCGCCGCGACGGTACCCCCGCCGTCAGCCGGCGTCCCCGGTCGCCCCTGCGGGACCGACGCGACGGCGGGCGCGAGCCGCGGCGACCGTCTCGGGCGAGACCGGCGCGGCCAGCACCCCGGCCACCAGGTCCACCAGGTCGGGGACGAACAGCTCGTCGTCGGGGCCGCGGCGGTCGCGCGTGCGCCGGGCCAGCTCGGCGAGCGTGAACCGCACGGCCACGAAGCGGCGGTGGAGCACCACGGCCTCCGCCGACAGCAGCGGCTCGACGGTGGCCCGCCAGCGGTAGACCGAGTCGGTGGGGTCCTCGACGGTGGCCGGGTCGATCGCCGGGTGGGGGCGGTTGGCGAGGTCGCTCAGGACCTGGAGGTAGCCGGGCCCCCCGGGCTCGGTCAGCTCCTCGGCCAGCGGCCGGACCAGCGCGCCGGCCAGGGCGCGGAGGTCGTCGCGGCCGGCGGCGTCGTAGGCATCGAGGAGGGCGTGGCGCCGGGCCTCCACCGCGCTGCGGTGCTTGGCGAGGATGGCGCCGAGCAGGCCGGCCCGACCGCCGAAGTGGTACTGGAGGGCGCTGGCGTTGCGGGCGCCGGATGCGGCGTTGATCTCCCGCAGGCTGACGCCGTCGATCCCGCGCTCGGCGTAGAGCTCCTCGGCCGACGCGACGAGCTGGTCGCGGACGCTCGGCTCGGTCGTCACGGGGCGGGAGGCGGCCCGGCGCGCTCAGCGCTGGGGTCGGACCACGCCGTCGACGACGGCGGCCTTGGCGACGGCGGCAGCCACCAGCTCGGCCACGCGGGTGTCGAACACCGACGGGATGATGAAGCCGGGGCGGAGCTCCTCGGGGGAGACGGCCGAGGCGATCGCCTCGGCCGCCGCCACCTTCATGTGCTCGGTCACGTCGGTGGCACCGGCGTCGAGGGCGCCACGGAAGATGCCCGGGAAGGCCAGGACGTTGTTGATCTGGTTCGGGTAGTCGCTGCGGCCGGTGGACATCACCGCGCAGAGGTCGCGGGCCAGCTCGGGGCGGATCTCCGGGTTCGGGTTCGACATGGCGAACACGATCGGATCGGTCGCCATCTTCCGCAGGTCGTCCGGTCCGATGAGGTCGGGGGCGCTCACGCCGATGAAGACGTCGGCCCCGGGCAGCACGTCGGAGAGCGACCCGCTGATGCCCTCGGGGTTGGTGATCTGGGCGAACACCCGCTTGACGTCGTTGAGGTCGGTGCGGCCCTTGTGGATGGCGCCCTGGCGGTCGGTGGCGACCACGTTGCCGACGCCGGCGTTCATGAGGATCTTGGCGATGGCGACGCCGGCCGCGCCGGCGCCGGCGATGACCACGCGCACGTCGTCGAACGACTTGCCGACGATCTTGAGCGAGTTGGTGAGGGCGGCGAGGGTGACGACGGCGGTGCCGTGCTGGTCGTCGTGGAACACGGGGATGTCGAGCGACGCCCGCAGGCGGTCCTCGACCTCGAAGCACGCGGGGGCGGCGATGTCCTCGAGGTTGATGCCACCGAAGACGGGGGCGATGCGCTGCACCGTCTCCACGATCACGTCGACGCGCTCGGCGAGCGGGGTGTCGGGCCCGCCGACGTCGATGCAGATCGGGAACCCGTCGACGCCGGCGAAGTTCTTGAACAGGAGCGCCTTGCCCTCCATCACGGGGAGCGAGGCCTCGGGCCCGATGTCGCCGAGGCCGAGGACCGCGGTGCCGTCGGTGACGATGGCGACGGTGTTCTTCTTGATGGTGAGCTCGTGGACCCGCTCGGGGCGCTGCTCGATCTCGGTGCAGACCCGGGCCACGCCGGGCGTGTAGGCCATCGAGAGGTCGTCGCGGTCCTTGACCTCCATCCGGGCCAGGACCTCGATCTTGCCGCCTTGGTGCATGTCGAAGGTGCGGTCGCTCACCGACAGCACCTCGACGCCCTCGAGGTTGCGGATCGCCTCGGCGACCTCGTGGCTGTGCTCCTCGGAGCTGCAGTTCACGATGAGGTCCTCGTCGAGGTACTCGTCGCGCGCCTCGAAGCCCTCGAAGGCCACGATGTTGCCGCCCACGGCGCCGATGGCGGCGGCGAGGCGCCCGAGGACGCCGGGCTGGTTGTCGAACCGCACCCGGACGGACACGGAGAAGGCGGCTGTGGGCGAGACCATGGCCCGACGCTAGCGAACGCCTCGGAACCGGCCCCAACGCCATCAGCGGCCCCGGACGGTCACTCCACCGGGACGTCCAGCTCGGCGCGGATCCGGAGCACCTCCCGCTCCGGGAAGCGGCGGTGGCCGCCGAGGGTCCGGATGGCCGGGAGCTTCCCGGCCTCGGCCCACCGGGTGACGGTCTTGGGCGTCACCCGGAACAGCTCGGCGACCTCGGCCGGGGTCATCAGGCGGTCGGCGTGCGACGGGGGAGCATCGGGGCTCATCTGGGTCCTCCTGGGCGGCTGCCGAGCCGGGGGGAGCTCGGCAGACCGGACCTTAGCGCCAGAAGCACCGAAATACGTGCAGGTCGTCGGAAGCACCTCTCGCTCCACGGAAGGGATCGAGAGGGTCGGGAGCGGATCAGCGGCCGGACTCGAAGGCGAAGCCGAGATCCGTCGCCGTGACCAGGGCGTGGACGCGGATCCCCTCGTCGGCGGCCATCGAGGTGACCGTGCCGCCACGGTCGACGACCGGCAGCAGGAGGACCGGTTCGGCGCCCGCCTCGCGCACGACGCGCGCCGCCTCGAGCATCGAGACGCCCCGCGTGACCGCGTCCTCGGTGATCGCCACGCGGTCGCCGGGCAGCAGGGCGCCGGCGATCCGACCGCCGCCGCCGTGGTCCTTCTCCTCCTTGCGGACGCTGAAGGCCCGCAGCATCCGCCCCCGGGTGGCGGCGACGGCGGCGATGGAGAAGGCGGCCGCGTCGGCACCCATGGTGAGGCCGCCGACGGCCGTGACGTCGTCGGGCAGCACCGCCAGGGCGGCGTCGGCCACGAGGAGCATGCCCTCGGGCGAGCAGGTGGTCTGCTTGGCGTCGATGAACCAGTCGCTGCGCTTGCCGGACTTCAGCGTGAAGTCGCCCCGGCGCACGGCGTGGGCCAGCAGGTGCTCGACGAGGGCGGCGTTCGGCATCGGGTCTCCTGGTCACGTGGTCGGGCGACCGTACCCCGGCGCGCGCGGTGCGTCGCCCGGCGCGGGGAGGTGGCACACTCGGTCCGTGACGACGGTCGCGGTGGCCAACCAGAAGGGCGGGGTCGCCAAGACCACGTCGGTCCACGCGCTGGGCGTGGCCATGGCCGAGCTCGGCCGCAAGGTCCTGCTCGTCGACCTCGACCCCCAGGCCTCGCTCACGTGGGCCTGCGGCATCGACCCCGACGCCCTCGAGGTGTCGGTGCACGACGTCCTGCTCAAGCGGGCCAAGGCCGTCGACGCACGCATCGAGCTCGAGCCGCCGAGCCCTCCCGACGGCGCCGGCAAGGGCCGCCGCAGCGGCGCCCTCCACCTCCTGCCGGCCACCATCGACCTCGCCGGCGCCGAGCTCCACCTGCTCACCAAGACCGGGCGGGAGTACGTCCTCCGCAAGGCGCTGGCCAAGATCGCCGACGACTACGACCGCGTGCTCGTCGACTGCCCGCCGTCGCTGGGCATCCTCACGATCAACGGGCTGACGGCGGCCGACGAGGTCCTCATCCCGCTGCAGTGCGAGTCGCTCAGCCAGCGGGGCGTGGGCCAGCTGCTCGACACCATCGAGGACGTCCGGGACTACACCAACGACGACCTGGAGGTCCGTGGCGCCATCGCCACCCTGTTCGACGGGCGCACCAAGCTCGCCCACCAGGTGGTCGACCAGGTGCGCCGGGAGTACGGCGTCGAGGTGCTCGAGCCCTTCGTCCCGAAGTCGGTCAAGGTGGCCGAGGCGCCGGCCAAGGGGCGGTCGGTGCTCACCCACGCCCCCCGCTCGGCCAGCGCCGCCGCCTACCGCGACCTCGCCGGCCAGCTGCTCAAGAAGGCGAAGCGCCCGTGACCACCCCCGACGACACCGCCGGCGACACCCCCGACGACCGGTCGCCCGCCCACCGCCGGGCATCGGGCCGCCGCCGGTCGCTCGACCCCCAGGGCCGGCGCGCGCTCTTCGAGACGCCCGTCAGCGCGGCGCGCGACACGATCCGGTCGGGCACGCCGCGCGAGGGCAAGGACGCGCTGTACTCCACCGGTCCCCGCCAGGCCGGCACCGTCGTGGTGACGTGCTCGTCGTGCGAGGCCCGCTCCCGGATCAACCTCACCGACCTCGGCCTCCGCTGGCTCACCGGCTCGGTCTGGGTCCCCGGCAAGCGCGACGGCCACTGGATGCGCTGCCCCAGCTGCGGCCGCCGCACCTGGTGCGCCGTCGCCTGGCAGGACTAGCTCAGGGCAGGGGCGTGGCCGAGAAGTGCACGGCGCCGTCGCCCTTGTGCACCACGCCGATCTCGGTGGCCCGCTGGCCGTGGGTGCGCAGGATGTCGATGGCGCGGTAGGCGTCGTCGGCGGGCACGACCACCACCATGCCGATGCCGAGGTTGAAGACCTTGCGCATCTCGTCGTCGGCGATGCCCCCCGCGCTGCGGATCTCGGCGAAGATCCGCGGCTCCTCCCACGACCGAGGGTCCACCGTGGCGTCGAGGTTCCTCGGCAGCACGCGGGTGAGGTTGCCGGCCAGGCCACCGCCGGTCACGTGGGCCACGGCCCGGACGTCGACCACCTTCTGGAGGGCCAGCACGGCGGGGGCGTAGATCACCGACGGCACGAGGAGCTCCTCGGCCAGGGTGTGGTGGGCGCCGTCGAACGCCGGCCCGTCGAGCGGGCGGCCCGCCGTCTCGAGCAGGGCCCGGCGGGCGAGGGAGTAGCCGTTGGAGCGGATGCCGGGCGAGGGCAGGCCGATGAGGACGTCGCCGGCGCGCACGTGCTCGCCGGTGATGAGCTGGTCTCGCTCGGCCACCCCGACGGCGAAGCCGACGAGGTCGAACTCGCCGGGGTCCATGGCGCCGGGGTGCTCGGCCATCTCGCCGCCGATCAGGGCGCAGCCGGCCTGGCGGCAGCCCTCGGCCACGCCCTCGACGAGCTGCTCGATGTGGTCGGGGTCGAGCTTGCCGACCGCGATGTAGTCGAGGAAGAAGAGCGGCTCGGCGCCCTGGCACACGAGGTCGTCGACGCACATGGCCACCAGGTCGACGCCGATGGTGTCGAAGCGGTCGGCGGCCTGGGCGATGAGCGCCTTGGTGCCCACGCCGTCGGTCGACGACACGAGCACGGGGTGGCGGTAGCGGTGGTTGGCGAAGCTGAACAGCCCGCCGAAGCCGCCGATGTCGCCGATGACCTCGGGGCGGAACGTGGAGCGCACCTTGTCCTTGATGCGCTGGACCGCCTCCTCGCCGGCGGCGATGTCGACGCCGGCGGCCTCGTAGGTCTCACCCACGGGGCAGCCCCTCGGTGGAGAAGAGGTCGGGCTCGGCGGCGGGCAACGGCAGGGCCTCGCCGGTGTGGCCGACGCGCTCGCTGCCGTCGAGCACGCCCTTGGAGAGCGTCACGGGCACCGGCACGGGGTACTCGCCGGTGAAGCAGGCGTCGCAGAACCCGGCGCCGCTCGTGCCGGTCGAGGAGATGAGCCGGTCGAGCGTGATGAAGGCCAGCGTGTCGACGTTGAGGTAGTCCCGGATCTCGTCGACGGTGAGGTTGTGGGCCAGCAGCTCGGAGCGGCGGCCGGTGTCGATGCCGTAGAAGCACGACCACTTGATCGGTGGCGAGGTGAGCCGCAGGTGGACCTCGGTGACGCCGCTCTCGCGCAGCATCTTCACCAGCTGCTTCTGGGTGGTGCCCCGGACGACGGAGTCGTCGACCACCACGACGCGCTTGCCGGCCAGGTTCTCCTTGAGCGGGTTGAGCTTCATGCGCACGCCCTGGGCCCGCAGCTCCTGGCTCGGGGCGATGAACGTGCGGCCGATGTAGCGGTTCTTCACCAGGCCCTGGCCGTACGGGATGCCGCTGGCGCGGGCGTAGCCCTCGGCCGCCGGGAGCCCCGACTCCGGGACGCCCATCACCATGTCGGCCGCGACGGGCGCCTGCTCGGCGAGGAGCTCGCCCTGGCGCACCCGGGCGTGGTGGACGCTGCGGCCGTAGAGGCGCGTGTCGGGGCGGGCGAAGTAGACGAACTCGAAGACGCAGAGCTTCGGGTTGAGCCGCTCCGGCGGGAACGCCATGACCGAGCGCACGCCCGACTCGTCGAGGATCACCATCTCCCCGGGGTCGACCTCGCGCACGAAGTGGGCGCCGACGACGTCGAGCGCCGGGCTCTCCGACGCCAGCACCCAGCCGCCGTCCTCCAGGCGACCGAGGCACAGCGGGCGGAAGCCGTTCGGGTCGCGGACGCCGATCACCCGGTTCTCGTCCATGAAGATCAGCGAGAAGGCGCCCTCCAGGCGGGGCAGCACCTTGGCCACCGCGGCGTCGAGCGAGGCCTCGGCGCCGGGGTCGTCGGCACCGTCACGGGACCGGTCGGCCAGCTCGAGCTCCATGGCCACCAGCTCGGCGACGAGATCGGAGTCCGACGCGACGGTGCCGGGGAGCATCCCCGCCTCCTCCGCCAGCTGGCCGGTGTTCACCAGGTTGCCGTTGTGGCCGAGGGCGAACTGGGTGTGGCCGACGCCCCGGTACACCGGTTGGGCGTTGCGCCAGGTGCTCGACCCCGTGGTCGAGTAGCGGACGTGGCCGATGGCGAGGTCACCGGTGAGCGGCGCCAGCGTGCGGTCGTCGAAGACG
>DATAGR010000200.1:0-17027 GCA_036263575.1 Aquihabitans sp.
CAAGGTCCTCGGCTGGTACGACAACGAGTGGGGCTACTCGAACCGCCTCGTCGACCTCACCAAGATCGTCGGCGCGGCCGCCAAGTAGCCGCTCCGCATGATCAACGGCGTACCCCAGCTCGAGGACCTCGGCGACCTGGCCGGCAAGCGGGTCCTGGTCCGCTGCGACTTCAACGTGCCGGTCCACGACGGCGAGATCACCGACGACCTCCGCATCCGCGCCGCGCTGCCCACGCTGTCGTGGCTGCTCGAGCAGGGCGCCACCGTCACAGCCTGCAGCCACCTCGGCCGGCCGAAGGGTGCGCCCGACCCGGCGTTCACGATGGATCCGGTGCGGGCCCGCCTGCGCGAGCTGGCGCCGGGCGTCGAGCTGCTCGAGAACCTGCGGTTCTCACCGGGCGAGACCGGCAACGACGCTGCCTTCGTGGCCGAGCTCGTCGCCGGCCAGGACGCCTACGTGAACGACGCCTTCGGCGCGTCGCACCGCTCGCACGCCTCGATCGTCGGCCCGCCGCAGAGCCTGCCGTCGGCCGCCGGTCGGCTGCTGGAGAAGGAGGTCGAGGTGCTCCTCGGCGTCCGCCAGGAGCCCCGGCGGCCGTTCGTCTCGATCCTCGGCGGCTCCAAGGTCTCGGACAAGCTCGGCGTCATCAACGCCCTCCTGGAGGTCGTCGACAGCCTGGTCATCGGCGGCGGCATGTGCTTCACGTTCCTGACCGCCCAGGGCCATCGCGTGGGGTCCTCGCTGCTGGAGGAGGACCAGGTCGACACCTGCCGGCAGCTGCTGGCCAGCGGGGCGACCATCCACCTCCCCTCGGACATCACCGGCCTCGGGCCGGGCGGCAAGATCGGCGATCCCTCGGCCGGCGGCGAGGTGCGCCAGTTCGGGCGCGACCTGCCCGACGGGTGGATGGGGCTCGACATCGGGCCCGGCACCGCCGCCGAGTTCTCCGACGTCATCGGCGAGGCCCGCCAGGTGCTCTGGAACGGGCCCATGGGCGTCTTCGAGGACCCGAGGTTCGAGGCGGGCACGCGCACGGTGGCCGAGGCGGTCGCCGACTGCCGGGGCTTCACCGTGGTGGGCGGCGGCGACAGCGCCGCGGCCGTCGCGCAGTTCGGCCTGGCCGACCGCATCGACCACATCTCCACCGGCGGCGGCGCCTCGCTCGAGCTCATCGAGCAGGGCGACCTGCCCGGGCTCGCCGCCCTGCGCGGCGCCCCAAACGCCCGCTGATCCCACAGGAACGGACGCCACCATGGCCAAGGTCACCCGCACGCCGCTCATCTCGGGCAACTGGAAGATGCACCACAACCACTTCGAGGCCATCTCCACGGTCCAGAAGCTGTCGTACCTGCTGAACCAGGAGGACTACGAGGCCGTCGACGTGTCGGTGCACCCGCCGTTCACCGACCTGCGCTCGATCCAGACGGTCCTCGAGGCGGACGACGTGCCGATCGCGCTCGGCGCCCAGCACTGCCACTGGGAGGAGAAGGGGGCGTTCACCGGCGAGGTGTCGCCGGCGTTCCTCGCCAAGCTCAACGTGTCCTACGTGATCGCCGGCCACTCCGAGCGCCGGGAGCTCTTCGGCGAGACCGACGACATGGTCAACAAGAAGGCCAAGGCGATCCTGGCGCTCGGCATGACGCCCATCGTCTGCGTGGGCGAGACGCTCGACGAGCGCGAGGCCGGGGCCACCGAGGAGAAGGTGGCGGGCCAGGTCCGCGCCGGGCTGGCGGGCATCACCCCCGAGCAGGTCGGCGCGCTGGTGATCGCCTACGAGCCGATCTGGGCCATCGGCACGGGTCGCACGGCCAGCGCCGAGGACGCCCAGGCGGTGTGCGCCACCGTGCGGGGCGTCGTGGCCGAGGTGGCCGGTGCCGACGCGGCGGCATCGGTGCGCATCCAGTACGGCGGCTCGGTGAAGGGCACCAACGCCGCCGAGCTGATGGGCCAGCCCGACATCGACGGTGCCCTCGTGGGCGGCGCATCGCTCGTGGCCGAGGACTTCGCCCGCATCGTGCAGTACCGCCTCGCCACCGCCTGACCCCCGGCGACCCTTCACTCGGAGGGGCGATTCCGGCGGACTAGCACGTGCGAGCCGGTCCTTCATCATGCGTTTTCCTGCTGGCCATCCGGACCGATGTCACGCTTGGGAAGCGCGCGATGCTGGGCGATCTGACCAGTGATCGCTGGGAATGAAGCGCAGATCGACCAGGGGAGGGGGTCCGACCTGCACCGCTCGCGACGGCCGGATCGCGGCGTCTCGTCCGGTACTGCGCTACCGTTCCGCCCCGGTCCCGAGGGTTCACCCCTGTGGGCCAAGTTCGGACGACATCGAGCACTGCCAGGCGTCGTCCGCTCCCCCTTTCCCCCGGAGGCACCCATGGCACAACGATCCTTCCGATCCGGCGTGGTCGCCGGCGCACTCGCACTGGCGCTCCTCGCCAGCGGGTGCGGCGACTCGGACGACAGCGGCGGCGGCGGTGGCGGTGGCGGCGGCAACGCCGGCAGCAGCCAGGGCGGCGGCAACGAAGCCCTCGCCGAGACCGACTGCGGCGAGCTCGAGTACGACGCCGACGCGCCGAGCGGCGGCACGCTGACCGACTACGCGTTCATGTCCGACTCGGGCACGAACACCACGTTCGACCCGGGCGCCGTCCAGACGCTCAACGAGTCGCAGATCACCACGGCCATGTTCGACGGCCTCCTCGACTTCGACTTCTCCAAGAAGTGCGCCCCCGAGCTCAAGCCCGCCGTGGCCGAGGACCTCCCCGAGGTCAACGAGGACGCCACCGAGTTCACCTTCACCGTCAAGGAGGACGCCGTCTTCTCGAACGGCGAGCCGATCCTCCCCTCGAACTTCAAGGCCGCCTGGGAGCGGGCCGGCTCGGCCGAGCTCGCCTCGCCCTACGGCTACCTGATCGGCTACATCGAGGGCGGTGCGGAGCTCCAGGAGGGCACCGTCGACACCCTCGACGCCATCGTCGCCGACGACGAGGCCCGGACCCTCACGGTCACCCTGGCCGAGCCCAACGCCGACTTCCCGTCGATCGTGACGCACCCCTTCTTCTCGCCGGCCGACACCGCCGACCTGGAGAAGGTCGGCAACACCACCGGCTGGGGCGACAAGGGCCTCACCGTGGGCAACGGCCCCTTCATGCTCGAGGAGGCCACCGCCCCCGACGCCGACGTCGTCCTGGTGCCGAACCCCGAGTGGGCCGGCAACGTCTACGGCGACACCGAGGTCAAGCTCGAGCGCCTCGTCTTCAAGCCCTCGATCGACGTCGAGACCGCCTACCAGACCTTCGAGGCCGGTGAGGGCGACATCGCGCCGATCCCGTCCGGCAAGTACCAGGCCGCCCTGGCCGCGTACCCGAAGAACACGGTGGAGGACCCGACCATGGGCTCCTACTACTTCGACTTCGGCGAGGACAACGAGCAGGTCGGCGGCCCCGACAACGTGAAGCTCCGCCAGGCCATCTCCCTCGCCATCGACCGCGAGGAGATCAACGAGAAGGTCTACGAGGGCACCCGCAGCATCGCCACCGGCATCGTCCCCCCCGGCATCCCCGGGTACAAGGAGGGCCTGTCGGAGTTCTCGAAGCTCGACGTGGACGAGGCCAAGCGGCTCTACCAGGAGTGGCAGGACGAGGGCGGCTCGCTGACCGAGCCGATCCGCATCGACTTCAACGAGGGCGGCAGCCACCAGGACGTCGCCGCCATCGTCCAGAACAACCTGCAGACCAACCTCGGCATCGAGACCGAGCTGGCCGGTGTCGCCGAGGACTACTTCAAGGTCGTCGCCGAGCCGGGCGGCTGCCAGCTGTGCCGGGCCGGTTGGTACGCCGACTACCCGACGTACGGCAACTTCATGGTGGACCTCTTCTCGGAGGCCTCCATCGGTGGCAACAACTTCGGGCGCTTCAACAACCCGGAGTTCGAGGCGGCCATCGCCGAGGCCCAGGCCGAGACCGATGACGCCAAGCGCGCCGAGCTGTACAACTCGGCCGAGGAGATCCTCCTCAACGAGCAGACCGCCACGATCCCGCTCGTGTACTACACGGGCACGCAGGTCGCGAACGACCGGGTGCTCAACTTCGACCAGCCGCCGCTCGGCCTCATGCTCTGGGAGCGCATGGCCGTCGAAGGCTGATCCAGCAAGGAACCAGCGATGACGAGGCGGGGGGTCGGGCGTTCGTCCGGCCCCCCGTCACGTCGTCCGGGTGCGATCCGATGACGGCGACGGTGCCGTCGCCGGGTCGTGCCCGAGCCCCCCGCCTCCGCTGACCCGACGCGAACCGAGCCGCCGTGACGTCCTTCCTGATCCGTCGCACGCTCCAGCTGCTGCTGGTGCTGTGGGGCGGGGCCACGATCCTCTTCATCCTCTTCTTCGTGATCTCCGGCAACCCGGCCGAGCGGCTGGCGTCGGGCGGCGGGGCCCGCAACCCGGACCCGCAGGTGGTCGAGAACATCGAGAAGCGCTACGGCCTCGACAAGCCGAAGCTCGTCCAGTACCGGGAGTACTTCACCGGGGTGCTGACGGGCGACTTCAAGACCTCCTTTCGCACGCGTGAGGACGTGCTGGAGATCGCGAAGAAGCGGGCGCCCACCAGCCTGCGGCTCGCCTTCTGGGCGGTGATCATCGAGGCCGTCATCGGCATCGGCGGCGGCATGTTGTCCGCACGGAAGCGGAACTCGATCGGCGACTACGTGACCACCATCTCCGCCGTGGTGGCCTCCGCGATCCCCGTGTTCGTGCTCGCGTACCTGATCAAGCAGGTGACCGGCGTCTACGCGTTCCAGAACGACTGGCCGGCGTGGGCGCGGTTCCCCACGCGTGGCTTCGGCTCCGACTCGTGGCTCTTCGGCGTGATCCCCAACGACCGGTCCACGCTGAAGGCGCTGATCCAGCCGGCCTTCGTGCTGGCCTCGGTGAGCACGGCGATCCTCGCCCGCATCACCCGCACCTCCATGCTCGAGACGATGCGGCTCGACCACGTGCGCACGGCCCGGGCCAAGGGCCTCGGCGAACGCCAGGTGATGCGCAAGCACGTGCTGCGCAACGCCATGATCCCCGTGATCACCATCCTCGGCATCGACTTCGGCACCATGGTCGGCGTCGCCGTCCTCACCGAGACGGTCTTCAACCTCAACGGCCTCGGGTCGCAGATCGTGCGGTCGGCTGCGGACCTCGACATCTACGTCGTGCTCGGCCTTTCGCTCATCGTCACGGCCGTCTACGGCGTGGCCAGCCTGCTCGTCGACCTCTCCTACGCCTACTTCAACCCGCGCGTCCGACTGGGGGACGACTGACATGAGCACGACCTCCCCGCCCGGCCGACCGGGCGAGCCCATGGCCTCGGGCGCCCAGGACCTCCGCACCGTCGCCGGCCACCGCCCCGACGGCGACGTCGTCGACGACATCTCGTCCGTCGAGCACGCCGCGGTCGGCGCGCCCGGCGGCCCCGCCGGCCTCGACGCCTCGCTCGCCGACGTCGGCCCCAGCCGGTCGCTGGCCGCCGATGCCTGGCGGCGCTTCCGCCGCAACCGCATGGCCATCTTCGGCCTCGTGCTCGTCCTGTTCCTGATCATCGTCGCCCTCGTGGGCCCGTTCTTCGTGCGGGACCCGCTCGCCACCACGGGTCCGCCGCGCGAGGGGCCCACCAACCAGTACTGGATGGGCACGGACCGCCTCGGGCGGGACGTCTTCTCCCGGGTCGTCTACGGGATCCGGCTGTCGCTGTTCATCGGCCTGGTGGCCACGGTGGCGGAGACCACCATCGGCATCCTCGTCGGCGCCATCGCCGGGTGGTTCCGGGGCTGGAGCGACACGATCCTGATGCGCTTCGTCGACATCATCCTCGGCGTCCCGTACTTCGTCCTCGCCCTCGTGCTGGTCACGATCATCGGGCGCGGCATCAGCGCCGTGGTCATCACCCTGGCGCTCACGGCCTGGCTCCAGACCGCCCGAACCGTGCGCGCCGGCTTCCTCCAGGTGCGCGAGCTCGAGTACATCGAGGCGGCCAAGGCGATCGGCGTGCCCACCAAGCGGATCATCGGCCGCCACGTCATGCCGAACGTCTTCCAGCCCGTCATCGTCCTGGTCGCCGTCGGCATCGGCACCGCCATCCTGGCCGAGGCGGCCCTGAGCTTCCTCGGCGTCGGCATCCCGGCACCCCAGCCGTCGCTGGGCCTGATGGTGGCCGAGGCCCAGACCGAGGTGACCGACCACTTCTACCTGCTGTTCTTCCCCGGCATCTCCATCGTCTTCACGGTGCTCGGGTTCCTGCTCGTCGGCGACGGCCTGCGAGACGCGCTCGACGTGAAGGACGTCTGATGGCCGACACCTCGCTCACCGCCGGCACCGCCCCTGCGCCGGCCACCGCCCCGCTGCTGAAGGTCGAGGACCTGACGGTCACCTTCCGGACCGATGACGGCCCCGTCCAGGCGGTCCGTGGCGTCGACTTCTCCATCGAGCCCGGCAAGGTGCTGGCCATCGTGGGGGAGTCGGGCTCGGGCAAGTCCGTCACCGCCATGAGCCTGCTCAAGCTCCTGCCGCCGTCGGCCACCGTCACCGGCACGGTCTCCTTCGACGGCGAGGACCTCCTCGCCGCCCGCCCGGCCCGCATGCGCCAGGTGCGCGGCGGCGAGATCGCCATGATCTTCCAGGACCCGCTCACCGCCCTGAACCCCGTCTACCGGGTGGGCCGCCAGATCGTGGAGATGATCCAGGCCCACGAGAGGATCTCCAAGGCCGACGCCCGGAAGCGGGCCATCGAGATGCTCGACCTGGTCGGGATCCCCCAGGCCGACCGGCGCGTCGACCAGTACACCCACGAGTTCTCGGGCGGCATGCGCCAGCGGGCCATGATCGCCATGGCGCTGTCGTGCGACCCGAAGCTGATCATCGCCGACGAGCCCACGACGGCCCTCGACGTCACCGTCCAGGCCCAGGTGCTCGAGGTGCTGGTCGACCTGGCCGAGCGCCGCAACACCGCCGTCGTGCTCATCACCCACGACCTCGGCGTCGTGGCCGGCATGGCCGACCGGATCGCCGTGATGTACGCCGGGCGCATGATCGAGGGCGGGACCGTCGACGACGTGTTCGACGCCACCTCGCACCCGTACACCGCCGGCCTGCTCAGCTCGCTGCCCCGCCTCGACGGCGACGTCGACGAGCCGCTCGTGCCGATCGGCGGCCAGCCACCGTCGATGCTCAACCCGCCGCCGGGCTGCTCGTTCCACCCTCGGTGCCGCTGGGCCCGGGAGGCGTCGGGCTGCTTCACCGAGGTGCCGCCCACGGTCCTGCACCGGGCCGGCCACGCCTCGGCCTGCCACCGCGCCGACGAGCTGCTGCTGTCGGGCGAGCTGGCCCGCCGGGCCACCGGCGCCCCCGGCGACGACACAACCGGCAAGGCGGCTGCTCGCCGCCTCGCCGAGCAGGACGATGGGCACGCCGCGGGCGTCGCGCCGGGTGGCGCCGTCGCCATGGACCGGGAGGATTCCCGATGAGCAGCCCGACCCAGGACCGGACGACGCTGACCGCCGACCGGGCCGCCACGGCGGGCGGCGACCGCCCGCTGCTCCAGGCGCTCGACGTCGTGAAGGAGTTCAAGGGCCCCCGCCACGGCTTCGCCGGGCTGCAGCGCTCCACCGTGCACGCGGTGAGCGGCGTGTCGTTCACCCTCGAGCGGGGCGAGACGCTGGGCGTGGTGGGGGAGTCGGGCTGCGGCAAGAGCACGCTCGGCCGGGTGCTGCTGCGCCTGCTCGAGCCGACCGGGGGCCAGGTGCTGCTCGACGGCGAGGACGTCGCCGAGCTCGAGCACCGTGACAAGAAGGCCCTGCGCCGCCGGGTCCAGATGGTGTTCCAGGACCCGTACGCCTCGCTCAACCCCCGCATGACCGTGGGGGAGGCGCTGGCCGAGCCGTTCCTGGTCCACGAGGGCAAGAAGCGCTCGCAGAGCCGGCCCGAGGTGGAGGAGCTGCTGCGGGTCGTGGGCCTGTCGCCCGAGCACGCCAGCCGCTACCCCCACGAGTTCTCCGGCGGCCAGCGCCAGCGCGTGGGCATCGCCCGCGCTCTCGCCGTGCAGCCGGACCTGATCGTGCTCGACGAGCCCGTCTCCGCCCTCGACGTGTCGATCCAGGCCGGCGTGGTCAACCTGCTCCGCAAGCTCCAGGCCGAGCGGGGCATGGCGTACTTCTTCATCGCCCACGACCTGTCGGTCGTGCGCCACATCTCCGACCGGGTCGCGGTGATGTACCTGGGCAAGATCGTCGAGATCGGCACCCGCGAGAACATCTACAAGCGGGCCCACCACCCCTACACCCGGGCGCTCATGTCGGCCGTGCCGATCCCGGACCCCGCCCTCGAGCGCAAGCGCAAGCGGATCATCCTCGAGGGCGACGTGCCCAGCCCGATCGATCCGCCGAGCGGCTGCCCGTTCCGCACCCGCTGCTGGAAGACCACCGAGGTGTGCGCCGAGGTCATGCCCCCGCTCGACGGCAGCCCCGACCACCAGTTCGCCTGCCACCACCCGATCGAGGCGCCGGTCCAGATCGGCGACGCCCCGGTCCCCGTCTGACTGCACTCGCCCTTCGCCGCGCCCCGGCCGGGACCTGGTGGTGCCTGGCTCGCAGGGGTCGGGCGCTACAGTGGTCGGGCCCTCGGCGACGGGGGCACCGTGCCGAAAGGGTTGTCCTGTGATCCCGTTCCTCGTTGTGATCCACGTCATCGTGTCCGCCTCGATGCTCGTGCTCGTGCTGCTCCACAGCGGCAAGGGCGGCGGCCTGTCGGACATGTTCGGCGGCGGCATGGGTGCGGCGGCGCAGGGCTCCACCGTGGTCGAGAAGAACCTGGACCGCATCACCGTGGTCTTCGCCGTGATCTTCGGCTTCACCACCCTCGCCCTCGGCCTGCTCATGAGCACGCCCACCTGAGCCTGCTCGTTTCGGTCGGCCGCGAACGGTCGGCTACAGTTGCACTCCGCACCGGGCATGCCCGGTGGCCACGTCGAAGTGGCGGAATTGGCAGACGCGCTAGCTTGAGGGGCTAGTGCCCTTAGGGGCGTGGGGGTTCAAGTCCCCCCTTCGACACCACTAACACCCACGCCGGGCGTAGCCCTGATGACTACGGCATTGGCGCCCGGGGCGTACTCGACCCGCACGCCCAACTCTGCGTAGACCCGCCTCTTGAGGACCGGGTCCGCCTTTGGGAGGCGGCTGGCCATCGACCCCATGGCGAGCACCATGGACCGGACCTCGTCGCTGTCGGGCGGGGCTGTGGCGTCGTGCTCCTCAAGGATTCGCTCGGCAGCGAGGCGCCGGCCCTGCTCCTCAGATATCCACGAGCCCACGATCGTCGGGTCTTCCATCGAGGCCGCGACCTTCTTGAACTTGGCCAGCTTCGCGTCAGCGTCGGCGAGCTGCGCCCGGGCGGCCGCCCGCCGGGCCACGGTGATGTTGTCGGCCCCATCGGTTGCCACCGCGGTCAGCGCCGTCACGGTCGCTTCGAGGTTGTCGGCGTCGAAGGACCGGGCCAACCACCGGTCCAGGGCGGCCACCACGAGCTCCTCCTTCAGGTAGCTCGACTTGGGGTGAACGTCGCCGCGGTTCCTGGTCGCCTCGCCGCGGCAGCGGTAGTGCGGCCGGTCGTGGTTCATCTGCGAGGCCATGCAGGTGCCGCACGTCGAACAGAACACTCGACCTGCCAGGACGTAGGTCCGCGGCGTGGCTCGCGGTTTGCGGGTCGCGGGACGGTGGGCTCCGGTGCCGCGTTCCCGCTGCGCTGCGGCGAACAAGGCGTCCGGGATGAGCGGCTCCTGCGCCAGTGCGACCGAATAGACCCAGTCGTCGGAATCGTTCCATCGCATCCGGCTCTCGTGTCCGAGCGCAACGTCGTCGACGTCGATGAGGACCTCGTCGCGCCGTTGCCGGCCCCAGACCTGCCTGCCGGTGTAGCGAGGGTTCTCCAAGATCGCCTTCACCGCCGACTTGGCCCAGGCGCCACCGTTGCCCTGCCGGTGAGGGTTCCGGGCCGGGTCGTATGCGGACGGCGACGGGATTCCGTCGTCGGTGAGCCCCTCACTGATCGCCCGCAAGCCCATGTTGTCGTCGACGTAATGCCGGAAGATGCGCAGCACGATCGGCGCCGTCACCGGGTCGGGCTCGAGACGGTTCAGGCGCTGGCCCGTCTTGGCCTTGCCGGGGTTCGGGTGAGGGCCGGCGTCGACCAGCCGGTACCCGTACGGTGGCCGGCCGCCCAGGAACCGGCCCTCGGTCACCGCCTGCGACGCCATCGCCGCCCGCACCCGGATCTTGATGCGCTGCCGTTCGCCCTTCGCCATCCCACCGAATACGCCCATGATCATTTCATGCGCTTCGCTGGTGAAGTCGACGCGGCCACCGACCTCCGGCACCCAGATTTCGACGCAGTAGTGCTCGAAGACTGGTGCGGTGAGGCCGTACTGCTGGCCGTAGAACGCCCGGGCCGGTTCGCCGATGACTACGGCTCCGAACCCTCGCCCCGGGTCCGCCAGGTCCTTCAGGAGCCGCGTCGCCTCGGGTCGTCGTTTCCACGGGAGCGACCTGGACTGGCCTACGTCGAAGTACTCTGCAACGACCTGACCGCCGGCGGGCTCGATGAGGGCCAGCGAGCGGGCTAGCTGCCAGCCCCTCGAGGCCTGCGGATCCTGCTGGTCCTCTGTCGATACCCGGCCGTAGAACGCGAAGCGGGTCGTCTTCATGACTGCACCTTCCGGTCGTTGAGGTAGGGCAGGCCGGTGTCGGGGTCGACCAGTCGGCGAGCCTCCTGAATCGCGTTCCTGGCCGTGTGTGCGTTGCCTATGGGGCCGAGTTCGGAATCGTTCTTCACTGCCTCGCGAGTTGACTCGCCGCGCCCCTTCGCCTCGAGGAAGACTTCGGCCACCCGCCGGTAGAAGGTTGGGCCGCGCCGCCTCTGTCGTGTGGGCTTAGCGGCTTCGGCCCTTCCAACGTTGGCAGGCTGCGGGTAAGTCATCATTGACATAGCTGCGCCAGGGAGGACCGGCCTGATCGGCTCGGCTGCGGCGGCGATCGCGCTCCGGAGGATGTCGAGCAAGGCCGCCGGGCTCGGCAGCTTGGTTTCGGTGCCGATCGCCTGTCCGGCAAAGCTGACTGTGTCGCAGGAGACGCCGTCAGCGTCGGTGGCAACGAGGTGCAGGCCTAGCGTCAGCCCTGGCGCCTTGCGGTGGTCGTTGACGAGGACGGTGACCTCGGACGGGATCCACCGCTCCTTGTCGCCGCCGACCATGATCCGCACAGCCGTCGTGTCCGAGGCTTGCCTGATCTTCCACGTCTCTGCCATCTCTCGACGGTAGCGCATCCGTACCTATTGCGTACCGTACCGCTCGCCTTGAGCGCCCAGGCGGTACGTACCGTTAACCTCATGCCTCTAGATAGGTACCCACGAAAGGTACCTATTCGGGACGGGCTCCTCCATAGTGGCGGGCGTGCCGACCTCGAGGGACTCGATTGATCATTCTGAGCGTCTCGTCAGGGCGCGGCGCATGGCAGCGTCGGGCGAAGGACAGGCGATCCGCCAGGCGGCGGGTCTCTCGCTCGGCGAGTTCGGCCGGGGTGCGGGGCTATCGCATGTGACCGTTCTGCGCTACGAGCGGGGCGAGCGGCGTCCTACAGGCGATTCGGCGCTGCGCTATGCAGAGTTGCTGGACCGATTGGCGGCCGTGTCCCGTGCCGAGCCGGAGAGCCGACTCGATGCCGACACGTAGCGCGACCATCACGGTGCCCGAGCAGCCGCCTGCGTTGAACGACGCTCCAGGGGCCGCCTCCGCGCTCCTAGCCCTACTGCGTTCGTTGACCGCCAGCGCCGCCTCCCCCGAGCAGCTCGAAGAGGTCGAGACCTAGTGGAAGACGGCCTCGGCCCCGAGCGGCAGGTCGTTGGGTTCGCTGGTTCGCGCGGTGAACGCACGGTCCCCGAGCTGACGGCAGCACTTAGCGATGCCGAGCGCTACTGCCCGCCGAGCGTCGAGGACCCCGAGCCCGCCTGCGATGGTCTCCCAGCGTCGACATATCGCAGACTTCCGGCGGACCCTCCAGCTGAGAAGGCGCTCCTCGGGGCCATGATGCGTTCGTCCATCGCCCGTTCGGTCGCGTTCGATTCCGGGCTTGAGCCCGACATGTTCTACGTCCCGCGACACGGCATCGTCTTCGAAGCGATACGGCGGGCTACTGATGCCGGCGATACCCCCGACCCCGTGGTGGTACACGGTCACATCCCAGGAGCAGGCCGTGACGAAGAGGCACTCCTACTGCACCTTCTGGCGTTCACGCCGTCGACAAGCGGTGCTGCCGCCTACGCCCGGCGCATCGCCGAGACGTGCCGGGCTCGTCGGCTTGCCGCCGACGCCTACGCCGTCTCACAGACCGCCCGCACCGGAGATCTCAGCGCAGCGCTCGACGCAGCGGCGAAGCTAACCCACGGCACGATCGGCACCGCCTCAACCGTGGGCCATGCTCAACTCGGGCCGTTCGTCGACACCAAAGACGCTGACTACGACTGGCTCATCGCGGGCCTCCTGGAACGCACCGACCGGGTGCTGCTCACCGGCCCGGAGGGCGGCGGGAAGTCGACCTTTCTGCGCCAGTTCGCAGTCCAGGCCGCCGCCGGCATCCACCCGTTCACGTTGGAACCGGTCATGCCCATGCGGGTGCTGCTCCTCGACTTGGAGAACGGGGAGCGACACGTCCGCCGAGCACTGCGAGCGTTGCGCACGGTCGCCGACGGCGCCGCCGATCAGCGCCTTAACGTTGCCGTCCACGCTGAGGGCCTCGACCTCACTGACGCGACCGACCTTCGCGCCCTCACCCAGCTCATCGCCCAGATCGAACCGGACCTCGTTATAGGCGGCCCCGTTTACAAGCTCGTCGGCGGCGACCCAACCGAGGAGCGGCCTGCCAAAGCCGCAGCCATGGCCCTCGACCATCTCCGAGTCGGCCACGGATTCGCCCTCGCTTTGGAGACGCACCAACCACACGACACTGGCGGCAAGCGCCCTGAGCGCCCTTACGGCGCATCGCTATGGAAGCGCTGGCCGGAGTTCGGACTCCACCTCGCTCAGGACGGCCAGCTCCGCCACTGGCGCGGCGCCCGCGACGAACGCCAGTGGCCAGCCTCGCTTACCCGAGGGGCTCCGTGGCCCTGGATCGCCGCACCCACCATCTCGTCGGCAAACTCGACCTCGAATGACTGGGACCCGGTGCAAGCGGCCAGCGAGGCCCTACGCCAGTACTTCACTGTCCGCCCGAACGAAGAAGTCGCAAGCCGCAAACTCGGTGTAGGACTCCGAGATGTCGGGCACCAACACGACGATGGAGCCGTCCGTGCGGCGGCCGCCATCCTCGTGCGCGAGGGCTTTCTAACCGTCCGCAGTGGGCCTCGCAACGCCCGCCTCCACAGTCTCGCAACGGACCGCACATGACTGCGGTGAACCGTGGTGGAGCGCAGTGCACCCCAGTCCACAGCAGTCACTGGAGCGACCGCGGTGGAGCGCGGCGGAGTGCCCCTTTAGGGGCCTCCTGCACTGCGGTCGCCCGCCATGGTGGCAACTACCCCGCTTTGCAGGACAACCGATGACGGGCCGCTGTCCTAGCTGCCACCACCGCCTCGACACCGAGTACCTCGCCGACCAACCGGTCGGCTGGTGCGACCCATGCAAACTCGTCGTCCGCTCTGCATCTGCGATCCCCGACCCCACACTCCCGCCACGCAAGGATCTCCAATGAACTCCACAGCGCCCCGAATGCACCTTCGCTGCGGGCGGTCGCCATCGGTTGCGGCAATCGGCCGAGACGATGCGCGATCCCTGGGTACGGGGGTCCGCTGCGGTGGGCGAGGGCGTGTGTCGCCAGTCGGACCAGGACCCCACCTGCAGGCGATGACATCGATCGGAGGGAACACGTCGCGGCTACTGGCTCGCCACACCGAAACGCCATCGCGCCGGTCGGCTTGCCATGTTGGTGCTGCGATTGGCGCTAACCACTTGCGCTCGCTTGCGGGACTGCGCAGGTTGCGGAGCTGTGTGTGGCCGCCTGTAGCGGAGGCCGGTCGCTCCCTGAGCGCGAGTCGCTCGCCAGGAGTCGCGCAATGGCCGTATGCGAAGCGATGGCACGTGACGGGTCATGTCGACGGCGAGAGTTCTGAGACGACGCCGAGCATGTCGACCGCCTGTCTTCGCGCCCGGCTGCTGACGTCGCTGTGACGGTGACCCCGGAACCAAAGGCGGGTCCGCCGGGCGGCCAGCCAGCCTCCATGGCTGATATCAACAGTCATCTCGAGCCGAAGCGCGACGCCCGGGGATATTCGTGGCCGCCTTTCCGAAAGAATAACCTCGCGGGCCGCCGGAGCGGTGTGCATTCGCTGCGCATCGTAGATCCGCTGGCGGCCGAACTAGCGGCGGCTCTGCTCGTTGATCGCGCGGACCTTGCCGCCTTCCCGGAAGCGCTCGCAGCGTGGGCGCGTGCCGAAGCGCGATGCCTCCTCCTTGCTGAGCACCAGGCAGGCGAGGGACTCTTCGACAACGACGGCAGTGTGAGAGGAGGGCGCTATGTCGCTCAGTTCGAACGGCTCGCCGCCGACATGCGGACCCGACTGGGTCTCGACCCTAGGGCCGAGGCGGAGCTAGCCCGTTCGAGAGCGGAGGCGGTCGCCGGCCTCGTGGATCTCGACGCGGTACGCGAGCGCGGCCGAGAGGCTCTGGAACGACGCCGGTCCGAGGCGGGGAGCGTCGGTGTCGACTGACGCGCTGACCCTCGTGTCTGGCCTGATCCTCGAGGATGGCCGCGCTTGGGGTGAGGTGGCTGCGCCGTGGCAGATCGAGGACGTGGCGGCGATCGTCGATTCCGCTCAGCCAACTTGGCACTTTGTCACCCGAGCTCGCGGCATGTCGAAAACGACCGACGTAGGGGCTGCGGTCCTGGGCTTGCTCCTAACCGACGCGCCAGAGCGCTCGCGCAGTTATGCATACGCAGTCGACGCAGGGCAGGCAGGACTCCTCCTCGATGGGATCGCCGGTTTCGTGCAGCGTACGCCCGGCCTTTCCGGTGCGGTCGAGGTCGGAGCTCGCGGGATCACTGTGGTGGCCACGGGCGCCACGCTGACAGTGGAGTCCTCCGACGGTGCCAGTGCGTTCGGCACGAGACCCTGGCTCGTAGCCGTCGACGAGTTCACCTCGTGGCCGGCTACGCCCAATCATCGGCGCCTGTGGTCAGCGATCATCAGCGCGTTGCCGAAGGTGGCGGGCTCTAGGCTCGTAGTACTCACCTCGGCGGGCTCCCCGGATCACCCGTCCTTCGAGGCGTGGAACACCGCCGCAGAGTCTGCGCACTGGCGTACCTCTGCACAGCCTGGACCATGTGCTCAGGTGGACGCCTGCTCAGGTGGACGCCGTGCGGGCGACCCTTACCGAGCCAGAGTTCAGACGACTGGTCCTCAACGAGTGGGCGGAACGGGATGACGCTCTAACGACGCTGGAAGACGTAGCTGCCCTCGTCGCGCACCCCGGCCCGCTCGAGCCCGTGGCCGGACGCCGGTACGTCCTTGCGCTGGACATCGGGCTCAGGAACGACGCCACCGTCCTGGTGGTTGCCCATCTCGCAACGCATCGAGGCGTGCGAACCGTGGTGGTCGATCGCGTGTGGCGGTGGAAGGGGACCCGCCTGAGGCCGGTGCAGCTCTCTGAGGTCGAAGCAACAATCACCACCGCGTGGAAGCGTTACGGTCGAGCCCGTCTAATCGTGGACCCATGGCAGGCTGCGTCGCTCGTCGAGCGGCTCTCCGCCAACGGCGTGAAAGTTAAGGAGTACACGTTCTCACCGACGAGCATTGATCGCCTAGCCCGCACCATGTTGAGCCTCATCCGCGATCGTCGCCTCGCCTTGCCCAACGACCCCGAGCTACTAAGCGAACTGGCGGCCGCTCGTCTTGTCGAAGTCCGGCCAGGCGTCGTACGTATCGAACACGACCGGTCGGGCCATGATGACCAGGTCATTGCCGTGGCGCTCGCATCCTCGGCGCTGCTCGAGACGCCGGCAACCTCCCGCGCCTACGTTCGAGGAGCCGCCAGAGCGAAGCCACCGGTGCCGGGTTTCGTCGCCGGCCGAGAGGTCTTGGCTGCGGTACCTCTCGGCTTTCATCGGGGCGGCGGTCGGTAACCTTCAGCACCGGGTCGCGAGGCCGCCCTGGGGCTCATGAGACCGCCGAACTGACGGTCCGCGTGCGGGCGAAGGCCGTAAGCTACGTTCGGTCACTGTGGTCCCGTCCGTCGCTGCAGGCTTAGACGTCTCCGAGACTGGGGCCCCGTGACGCCTCCTACCGCCCTGTCTGCCTTCTCGGGCGTCGGCGGGTTCGACCTTGGCCTCGAGCAGGCGCATTTCGATGTTCTTGGGTGCATTGAGTCTGACGAGGTGGCTCGAAGGTCTCTGAAAGCGAACCGGCCCGAGTGGCCGATTCTCGAGCCAGGAGACATCGAACTGCTGGCTTCCGAACTACACCCGAACCAGCTCGGTTTGTCGCCGGGCGAATTGACGGTCCTTGTGGGGGCCCCGCCGTGTCAGCCGTATTCGAAAGCGGCGCTGTGGGCGAGCGGAAGCTGGGCGGGATTCGCAGATCCTCGCGCCAAGCCGCTGCTTTCATTCATGGAATTGGTCGAGCGATTTCAGCCTCGTGCCGTACTCATGGAGAACGTGCAAGGTTTCGTCTATGGCAAACACTCGGTACTTCCGCTCATTCAGGAACTCTTCGGCGGTATAAACGAACGGACCGATTGCGGCTATCGAGTCGATGCCCGTCTGATCAACGCAGCGGACTTCGGTGTACCGCAACACCGCCGTCGGGCCATCGTGGTCGCACTCCGGGACGACTTAGAAATGACATGGCCATCTGCAACACATCACGAGCGACCGACGCGCGCCTGGGACGCCCTAGCCGACATACCACCCGAAGTGCACCCACCGGTTGCCAGCGGGAGATGGGCGG
>DATAGR010000201.1:0-2538 GCA_036263575.1 Aquihabitans sp.
CTCAGCGGGATATCCCGGCGGGGATAGACAAGTGGGGCGAGACGGCTGAGACGGTCGAAGCTCTCGAGCCCGCCGTACCCGGCGAGCCGGTCCAACTCGCCGAACCAGGCGACTCGGTCGAGGCCGGTGCGATCGCCTTCAGCCGACGGGGAGCCGGGCGTCGCGCGCCGCCTCCAGCAGCGCCCGCGGCCGGCTCGGCGTGAGCAGCACCGCCCGCGCCTCCCGCAGCGCCGTGCTCCGCCCGTCGCGGACGAGCAGCTCCACCGGCTCGTCGAGCTCGAGCTCGAGGGCAAGCCCGGGCGCGCCAGCCGTGAGGTCGTGGGCGTCGGTGTCGGCGGGTGCCGGCCCGAACCTCGCCACCATGCGGCGGGGCACGAGCTGCGGCTCGGGCATGGTGAGCGGGTCGTGGACCACGAGGCCGCCGGGGACCAGCACGACCCAGCGCCGGGCGAGCTGGTGGAGCGATCGCAGCCCCGCCACGGCGGCGGCAGCGCCGACGAGGAGCGCCACGGCGCCGATCGCCCAGCGGCCGGTGGCGAGCAGGAGCGGTCCGGCGACCACGCCCAGCACGACCACCAGCCAGGTGAGCGGCACGAGCGCGTAGGTCAGGGCGGCAGGCGGCCGCAACGGGAAGCGCCGCTCGCTGCCGTACGACGACCCGTCGACCCACGCCTCGCCCACCCACGGCATCAGCACGGTGACCGTGGCGACGGCGGCCAGCGCGGTGGCGGCGACCTCGAGCGCACCGACCTCCCCGGACACGGCGGCGGCCGCCACGACCGCCGCCAGGCCGGCCGGGACGATCGTCCGCAGCGCCGTCAGGGCGACGTCGCGCGGCACGAGGAGGGCGACGAGACCCGCCGCCCAACCGGCCCACGCGCCGATCACGACCACCGTCCGGACCGCTGCGCTGCGCCCGTCGATGGCGGCGCCGATCGGTCCGCCGGCCACCAGCGCGAGGGCCACCCAGCAGGCCCTCGCCGGCCACGCGCCCAGGCGCTCCACGGTCGTCACGGCTGCGAGATTTGCCGACGGACCTCGGCGGTGGCTATTCCAGTGGTGGGGACGCGGTCAGGAAAGGGGATGTGGTGCGAGTGGACGCTGCGGCGGTCGACCAGCGCGCGACGCTTCCCGTGGGCGCTCCGACGTCCGTGGGCAGCCTCCCGCACCACGACGTCGACGCCGCCATCGCGTTCGTCCTCGACCGCACCCCGGAGCTGCCCGCCGCCCCGACGCTGCCGGCGCTCGAACCGCTCGAGTCGATGATCCCGCAGGCGGCGTGGGGCATCGCCGGCGTCCACCTGGCCGACGACGGCACGCTGTCGATCCCCGACCCGACCGCCGTCGACCCCAGCGCGCCGCTCGGCGACCGCGAGCTCGCCGGGCGCCCGTTCGGCACCTGGCGACGCTTCCTCGACGCGGTGGTCGACCGGACCGAGCCGGTGAAGCTGCAGCTGACGGGGCCGCTGACGCTCGGGCTCATGCTGCAGCAGGCCGGGCTCGAGTCGCGCCAGGCGTTCGAGGTCGCGGCCGCCGCCGTCGGCACCCGGGCGCAGGACCTCGTCGCCCTCGCCGACGCCCGGGCACCAGGCGTGCCCCGCGTGCTGGTGTTCGACGAGCCCGGCCTCGTGGGCGGCCTGCGGCCCGAGCTCCCGCTCGCCGCGGACGGCGTCATCGACCTGCTCTCGGGCGCCCTCGCGGCGGTCGAGGGCCACGCCCTCACCGGCGTGCACTGCTGCGGGCCGACCGACTGGCGCCTCGTGCTCCAGGCCGGCCCGGGCCTGCTGTCGCTGCCCGTGGGCGCCGACGTCACCGGCTCGGCCGGCGCCCTCGGCACCTTCCTCGAGCGAGGCGGTTGGGTGGCGTGGGGCGCGGTGGTGACCGACGGGCCGCTCGGCGAGTCGCCGTCGCGGTCGTGGCGCCACCTGTCGAGCCAGTGGTGCGAGCTCGTGCAGTCGGGCTGCGACCCGGTGCTGCTCCGGCGCCAGGCGCTCGTCACCCCGGTCTGCGGGCTCGCGCTGCACGACCTCACCCAGGCCGACCACGTCTTCGCCCTCACCCGCCGCCTGGCCGAGAAGATCCACGACCAGGTCATGGGCATCCGGCTCTCCGTCGGCGCCTGACCTCCCGCCCGACGTCGCCGGTCCGCCGGTCGCCGCCCGGCATCGCCCGGCATCGCCCGGCGGACGTGCGCTACAGCTTCTTCAGCGCACCCATGAGGCGCTTGAGCGTCGACACCTTGGCCTCGGTGTCCTGCTCGGCCGACTTGAAGGCGACGTCCACCGGGTTCGGCTCGCCCCGGCGCTTCTTCTTGCCGTTGGCGGCGGCCTCGGGCTCGTCGATGAACTGGGAGTAGAGGTCGGCGAGCCAGGCGGCGTTGGGGTCGGTCGGCCGGGCCTCGTCGAGCGGGGTGGCGGTGAGGTCCTCGTGGTGGAGGGCCCCGCCGTCGGCCACCAGCCGCGACTCGTCCCAGCGGTGCTGGTCGAGCTCGCCGGGCTGCTCGTGGTCGACGACGTCGGGCACGGCGCTGAGCGACGG
>DATAGR010000202.1:0-6582 GCA_036263575.1 Aquihabitans sp.
CGTCACCACGCCCACCAGCACCGCCGGTGTGACGCCCAGCCGGCTGCCCGCGGCACGCGGGAGGTCGATCACGGCCAGCGCGACGATCAGGGCGAGCGCCGCGCCGCGGAGACCGGCCTGGGTCCGAGCCGAGAGGGGACCACGACCGGCGACGTGCACCGAGGCGATCCGCAGGCCGTAGGTGCCGGCGGCGGCGAGGACGAGCGCCAGGACCGCGGTCACGTCGCCTCCCGGTGGCCGTGCGCCCCGATGATGCCGCCGACGACGGCGCACGAGACCAGCACGACGTTCGTGGGGACCGGCGCACACGCGATGGCCGCGGCGACCGCGGCGAGAGCCAGGTCACGTCGTCCCTTCAGCTGTGGCACGACGATCCCCACGAACATGGCCGGCAGGACGAGGTCGAGGGGGATCCCCTCCGGCAGGAGCGAGCCGGCCACGATGCCGATCCCGACGCTCACGGTCCACACCGCCGTGAGGAGGCCGCCGGCCGTGGCGAAGTAGCGGCGGAAGGCCCGGGCGTCGCCGTCGGGGAGGTCGCCGTCGGCCGCCCGGGCGGTGACCATCCCGTAGCTCTGGTCGACCACCGAGTGCGGGCCGAGCAGGCGGAACCACCTCGGCTGACCGGCGAAGCGGGACGACATCGCGGCGCCGTAGACGACGAAGCGGAGGTTGATCAGGACCGCGGCCAGCGCCGCCGCCAGCGCGGTGGCGCCCTGATCGAGCTGCGAGACCAGTGCGAGCTGCGATGCGCCGGCCACCATGAGGGGAGCGGTCAGGGCGGCGACCACGGGGGAGACGTCGGTCTCGCCCATGGCCGCGCCGAGCGCGATGCCCAGGGGGGCGATGGCGGCGCCCACGGACAGGGCGTCACGCAGTCCGAGCCGGGCCGGTGAGCCGGATCCTGGAGGCGCGCTTCGGTCCTGCACGCCGGCAACCGTCGCACGAGACGCTGTCACCGCGCAGTTCCGCGGCGTGCCGGCACCCTGTCGCCCGCCCGCCCGCCCGCTCGTGCGAGCGCCGCCGGCCCGCACCAGCCGTCGCAGACCCTCAGCCCAGCGGGATCAGCTCGAACGTCGCCGCGGCGGCCACGCCGAGGCGGGGCCCCGCCGCCTCTGCGTTCGTGCGCAGGAAGGCGGTGGGATCCTCGGTCGGGTCGCCGCCGAGCGCGTCGAGGTAGGCCCGGTGCTCGCGGAGCGAGGCCACGCCGCGATCGAGCGTCGCCGTGACGTCGGTGCCGTGGGTGGCGGTCGGTGCCCCGCTGAAGAGCGCGAACCGCACGCCGGTCCACGGGTCGCCGCCGGCACCCGGGAAGATCCAGCGGTTGGCGGCGTCGCGCGTCGCGTCGAGCAGGGCGATCCCCGTGGCCCGGTGGTCGGCGTGGTTCAGGCCGGGGGCGCCCCAGGTCTCACGGAAGTTGATCGACACCAGCACCTCGGGCCGGTGGCGACGGATGGCCACCGCCAGGTCGCGCCGGAGCACGAGCGACGGCTCCACCAGGCCATCGGGGTGGGCCAGGAACTCGACGTGGTCGACCCCGACCACCGCCGCCGAGCGCCGCTCCTCCTCCTGGCGCACCCGTGCGCACTCGTCCGGCGCCATGGTGTCGATCCCGGCCTCGCCGGACGTCACGAGGCAGTAGGCCACCCGCTTGCCCTGGTCGGTCCATCGCGCGATCGCCGCCGCGGCCCCGTACTCGAGGTCGTCGGGGTGGGCCACCACGGCGAGGGCCGTCGACCAGTCCTCGGGTACGGGCTCCAGTTCGGGCACGGCTCCTCCTCGCTCGGGCGCGCCGAGTCTGGCAGCCCCGGCCGGCGACCGAGCGGCCGCCGTGCCGACCGACCGGCCGACCGGCCGAGGACCGCCGTGGTAGGTCTGACCCATGGCCGCCCCACCTCCCGCCCCGCCCCCCGAGCCGGACGACCAGCTCACGGTCCGGGCCCCGATGGCCGCCACCGTCGCGGCGATCCCGGTGGCGACGGGCGACGTCGTCGAGCAGGGGGCGGCGGTCGTGGTGCTCGAGGTGATGAAGATGGAGCACCCGGTGCCCGCACCCCGCCGGGCTCGCGTCGTCTCGATCGCCGTCGCCGCCGGCGCCAACGTCGTGGCCGACCAGGTCCTCCTCGTGCTGGAGGCGCTCGACGCCACCGCCGGGGCCGAGGACCCAGCGGCATCCGCGGCGACCACGGCCGGGGTCCGGGCCGACCGGGCCGAGCTCGAGCGGCGCCGCGCCCTCCTCGCCGACGCCGCCCGCCCCGAGGCCGTCGCGAAGCGCCACGGCCGGGGTCAGCGGACGGCCAGGGAGAACGTGGCCGACCTCTGCGACGAGGGGTCGTTCCAGGAGTACGGCGGCTTCGCCTACGCCGCCCAGGAGGCCCGCCGCAGCAGGGAGGACCTCGAGGCCCGCACGCCGGCCGATGGCCTCATCACCGGCATCGGCCGGGTGAACGGGGACCTGGTCGGCGAGGGGCGGGCACGCTGCGCGGTCGCCGCGTACGACTACACGGTCCTCGCCGGCACCCAGGGCCAGCGCAACCACCACAAGAAGGACCGCCTCTTCGAGCTGGCCGAGCGGCTGCGCCTGCCGGTGGTGCTCTTCGCCGAGGGCGGCGGCGGTCGACCGGGCGACACCGACGTGCCGGTGATCGCCGGCCTCGACACGCGCGCCTTCGAGTACTTCGCCCGGCTGTCCGGGTTGGTGCCCACCGTCGGCATCGCCGCCGGTCGGTGCTTCGCCGGCAACGCCGCGCTGCTCGGGTGCTGCGACGTCGTCATCGCCACCACCGACAGCAACATCGGCATGGGCGGGCCGGCGATGATCGAGGGCGGCGGGCTCGGCGTGTTCCGCCCCGAGGAGGTCGGCCCCATCGACGTGCAGGTCGCCAACGGCGTGGTGGACGTCGCGGTGGCCGACGAGGAGGAAGCCGTCGCGGTCGCCAAGCGCTACCTGTCGTACTTCCAGGGGCCGATCGCGCCGGGGGAGGTGCCGGACCAGACGGCGCTGCGCGACGCCGTGCCCGAGCACCGCAAGACCGTCTACGACGTGCGGGCGGTCATCGACGGACTGGCCGACGAGGGCACGGTGCTGGAGCTGCGTCGGGGCTACGGCCCGGGGATCGTCACCTCGCTGGTCCGCCTCGGGGGCCGCGCCGTGGGCGTGCTCGCCAACGACCCCCGTGTGCTGGGCGGGGCCATCGACGCACCTGCGGCGGACAAGGCGGCCCGGTTCCTGCAGCTGTGCGACGGCCACGACCTGCCGGTGCTCTCGCTCTGCGACACGCCGGGGTTCCTGGTCGGCCCCGAGGCCGAGGAGAGCGCCCAGGTCCGCCGGTTCTCGCGGCTGTTCGTGTCGGGTGCCTCGCTCACCGTCCCGCTGGTGACCGTCGTGCTCCGCAAGGGCTACGGGCTCGGGGCCATGGCCATGGCGGGCGGCAGCTTCCAGGCGCCGATCACCACGGTCTCGTGGCCCACCGGGGAGTTCGGCGGCATGGGCCTCGAGGGCGCCGTGCGACTCGGCTTCCGGGCCGAGCTGGAGGCGATCGAGGACCTCGACGAGCGCCAGGCCGCGTTCGACCGCATGGTCGAGGCCGCCTACCGGCACGGCCAGGCCCTCAACCTGGCCGCCCACCTGGAGATCGACGACGTGATCGACCCCGCCGAGACGCGCCGGCGGGTGCTCGACGCCTTCGCGGCGGCGCCGCCCCCGCCGTCGCGCACCGGCAAGAAGCGGCCCGGCATCGACCCCTGGTGAGCCCGCCCGTCCGACGACGCGGAACAAGCCGCACCGTCGGCGGGTTGTCCGGTCCATGACCACCATCGGGTTGATCGGGGCGGGGAACATCGGCAGCCAGGTCGCCCGGCTGGCGGTCGACGCCGGCTTCGACGTCGTGATCAGCAACTCGCGGGGGCCGGACACGCTCGCCGAGCTGGTCGAGGAGCTGGGCCCGGCGGCTCGGGCCGCCACCGCCGAGGAGGCCGCCGAGGCCGCCGACGTCGCCGTCGTGACCGTGCCGCTGAAGGCGTACCGCGCCGTGCCGGTCGAGCCGCTCGCCGGCAAGGTGGTGATCGACACGAACAACTACTACGCCGGGCGCGACGGCCGGTTCGACGAGCTCGAGGCCGGCACGGCCACCAGCTCGGAGCTCCTGCAGCGCCACCTCCCCACGTCGAAGGTCGTGAAGGGCTTCAACCACATCCACGCGGCCGACCTCACCGCCCACCGGTCGCCGGCCGGCACCTCCGGACGTCGGGCGCTCGCCCTGGCCGGCGACGACGCCGCCGCCAAGGCCACCGTCGCCGACCTCTTCGGGCGCCTCGGGTTCGATGCCGTCGACGTCGGCCCGCTCGCCGAGAGCTGGCGCGTCCAACCGGACACGCCGGCGTACGGGCCCCGGCTCGACGCCGACGGGCTGGCCGCCGCCCTCGCCGCCGCCGAGCGCCCGGCGCCGACCTGAGGCGGCCCGGAGGCCCCTCCGGCGGTCACCCGGCGCGAGGTGCACAAGTTCCGTAGTCTGTGCACCACGTCGCTCAGGGGATCGACGGGACAGGGAGCCCATGGCACACGACCTCGTCATCCGAGCCGGCACCGTCGTCGACGGCACCGGCGCCACGCCCGCCACCGCCGACGTCGCCATCGACGACGGTCGCATCACGGCGGTGGGTCGCGTCGAGGGCCGGGGCGAGCGCGAGCTCGACGCCGACGGCGCCGTCGTGACGCCCGGCTGGGTCGACATCCACAGCCACTACGACGGCCAGGCCACCTGGGACGAGGAGCTGGCGCCGAGCTCGTGGCACGGCGTCACCACCCTCGTCACCGGCAACTGCGGCGTGGGCTTCGCACCGGCCCGGCCCGACCGCCACGACTGGCTCATCGGGCTCATGGAGGGCGTCGAGGACATCCCGGGCACGGCGCTGGCCGAGGGCCTCACGTGGGACTGGGAGACGTTCCCCGAGTACCTCGACGCGCTCGACCGTCGGCGCTGGACCGTCGACATCGGCACCCAGATCGCCCACGGCGCGGTGCGGGCCTACGTCATGGGCGAGCGCGGCGCCCGCAACGAGCCGGCGACCCCCGAGGACATCCGGGCCATGGCCGACATCGTCCGGCAGGCCGTCGTGGCCGGGGCGCTCGGCTTCTCCACCAGCCGCACCATCGCCCACCGGGCGATCGACGGCGAGCCGGTGCCCGGCACCTACGCCGCCGAGGACGAGCTCTTCGGGATCGGCGCCGTGCTCGGCGAGCTCGGCGCGGGCGTGTTCGAGCTGGCGCCCACCGGGGTGGCCGGCGAGGACGTCGTGGCGCCGATGCAGGAGGTGGCGTGGATGCGCCGGCTGGCCGAGAAGGTCGGCCGCCCGGTCACGTTCGCGATGTTGCAGGTCGACGACGCGCCCGAGCTGTGGCGCGAGATGCTCGACGAGTCGGCCGCCGCCGCCGAGGCCGGCGTCGCCCTCGTGCCCCAGGTCGCCGGCCGGCCCACGGGGCTGCTCTCGGGGTTCGAGACGACGTTCAGCTTCCTCGACCCCGTGCCCGCCTACTCGGAGCTGGCCGGCCGGCCGCTGGCGGAGAAGGTGGCCCGCCTCGGGTCCGCCGAAGGGCGCGCCGCGGTGCTCGGCTGGCAGCCCGACGAGGCCACCGCCGCCCAGATCGCCCACGCCGCCGAGCGCACGTACCTGCTCGGCGACCCGCCGGACTACGAGCCGGGGCCAGAGGCGACGCTCGCCGCGGTGGCGGCGGCCAGCGGCCGCTCGGTGCTCGAGGTCGCGCTCGACGCCATGCTCGCCGACGACGGGCGGGGGCTGCTGTACCTGCCGATCCTCAACTACAGCGACGGCCACTCCGACAGCACGCGGGACATGATCCTGCACCCCGCCGCGGTGCTCGGGCTGGCCGACGGCGGCGCCCACGTCGGGACCATCTGCGACGCGTCGATGCCGACGTGGATGCTCACCCACTGGGTCCGTGACCGGACCCGTGGCGAGCGGCTGCCCCTCGAGTTCGTGGTGGCCCGACAGACCCGCGACACCGCCCGCCTCTACGGCCTCGGCGATCGCGGGACCCTCGCCGAGGGCATGGTCGCCGACGTCAACGTCATCGACCTCGACAACCTCCGCCTGGAGACCCCACGGGTCCACGCCGACCTCCCGGCCGGCGGCCGCCGCATCCTCCAGGGCGCGGAGGGCTACCTCGCCACGGTGAAGTCCGGCACGGTCACGTTCGCCGGCTGCGAGGCGACGGGGGAGCGGCCCGGCCGCCTCCTGCGCGGCGGGCGGTGACGACCGGCGGAGGCCGGCGCCGACCGGCCCGGGTCGCACCGCTGCTCCTCGTCGCCTCACTCGTGCTCGCCGCCTGCGGCGGCTCCGACGACGACGACGCCGCACCCCGTGACGGCGACGCCGGCGCGACGACGACGGCCGCCGCCTCCTCCACCACGTCGGCCGGCAGCACCACCACGGGGGCGGCCGCCGAGCCGCTCGTGGTCCTCGTGACCAACGACGACGGCTACGCGGCCGAGGGCATCGACGCCCTGGTGACCGGTCTGGACGGCGTCGACGGCCTCGAGCTCGTGGTGGCCGCGCCGAGCG
>DATAGR010000203.1:0-5642 GCA_036263575.1 Aquihabitans sp.
GCCGACGTCGTCGGGGCTGCCCCCGTCGGCGCGCAGGCCGAGGACCTGGTCGATGTTCGCGAGCAGGTTGCCGTGGCTCAACATGGCCGCCTTGGGCGAGCCGGCCGTGCCGCTGGTGAACATGAGCACGGCCAGGTCGTCGGGGGCCCGCTCGACGATGGGGGTCGGCTCGGCGGAGAGCAGGTCCTCGAGCGCCACGACGCCGTCGGTCGCGTGGCCCTCGGCGTGGATCACGAACTCGAGGGCGGGCACGCGGGCCCGATCGATGCCCGCCGCCGTGGTGCGCCCGGACGGCCCGACCACCAGGGCGCGAGCGCCGACGGCCGCCAGTTCGCGCTCGATCTCCCTTGGCGGGCTGAGGGGGTTGAGGGGCACGGCCACCGCGCCGATCCCGAGGATCGCCAGGTAGTTGGCCACGAAGTACCAGTTGTTGGCGCACACCAGCGCCACACGGTCCCCGGTCTCCAGCCCCAACCCGGTGAGCCCGCCGCGCAGCCCGGCGACCTGGGCCCGGAGCGTGCCGTAGTCCGTCGGTCGGCCTCGGCTGATCAGCGCGGTGGCGCCGTCCGGGTGGGGGTCCAGCGTGGAAGCAAGGTTCACAGGGGCCTCGTACGTGCTCGGGAAGGGCGTGCGCAGGGCAGGGGAGGCACCAGTGGACCACAGACCGCCCAGGTCGCGCCCGTTTTCGGGGCGCCCGGCGCGCGCCACGTGCGCACGGGTCCGCTCCTGGCACACTGGGCGCCGGATGGGGGATCGGGCGATCGACTGCACGGGCCTGACCCGCCACTTCGCCAGCGGCACCGCCCTCGACGGGCTGACGATCGACGTCGAGCGCGGCGAGGTGCTCGCCCTGCTCGGCCCGAACGGCGCTGGCAAGACCACCACCATGCGCCTGCTCGACGGCGTCCTGCGCCCCCACGGCGGCACTGCCACCGTGCTGGACCTCGACCCGTGGTCCGACGGCGACCGCCTCCGGGCGCGCACCGGCGTGCTGACCGAGAACGCCGGCCTCGACGACCGCTTCACCGCCCTGGAGAACCTCCAGCTCATGGCCGAGCTGCGGGGCATCGACCGCAGGGAGGCCCGGACGAAGGGCGGCGAGCTGCTGGAGCGCTTCGGCATGGGCGATCGCGCCGACGTCAAGGTCCAGGGCTTCTCGACCGGCCAGCGCAAGCGCGTCGCGCTGGCTCGCGCGCTGCTCCACGACCCCGACCTCCTGTTCCTCGACGAGCCGACGTCGGGCCTGGACCCGGCGGCCACGCGCGACGTCGTGGACCTCATCGGGTCCCTGGCCGCCGAGCACGGACGGACCGTCGTGCTGTGCACGCACTTCCTGGGCGAGGCGGGCAAGCTCGCCAACCGGATGGCGGTCCTCTTCTCGGGCCGGCTCCACGCCTTCGGCACGCCGACGTCGCTCGCCGCCGACCTCTGGAGGGGCAGCGAGGTGCGCCTCGACCTCGGCGGCCCGCCGCCCGACGCGCTCCTCCCCGCCCTCGCCGCCCTGGACGAGGTCGTGCAGGCGGTACCGACCCCGGGCGGCGCGCTGGTGCGGGTGACGGGCCGGGCCGCGATCCCGGCGGTGGTCGCGACGGCGGTGGCGACCGGCGCGCCCGTGCACGGCGTCGACGCCCACCGGCCCACGCTGGAGGACGTCTACTTCGAGATCGAGGCGCGCTCGCTGGCCGCTGCGGCGGCCGCCGGCGGGACCGGCGAGCCGGCGATCACCGCGCCTGTGGCGGCGCCGAGGTGAGGACCCCCGCCGTCGACCGGCGCGTCGTGCGGGTCATGCTGCGCCGCGACCTCGGGGCCATCCTCCGGTCCAAGGCCCTGGTGCTGCCGATGGCGCTGCTGCCGCTGATCCTGCTGGTCCTGCTCCCGGCGTCGATCGGGCTGGCCGCCAACGGGAACACGCTCGACGTCGACCGCTTCCTGGCCATGATCCCCGACCGGCTCTCGGCGCCGATCCTGGGCTACCCGCCGCACGAGCGGCTCGTGATCATGGTGCTCGGCTACCTGGTGGCGCCGCTGTTCCTGATCGTGCCGCTGATGGTCTCGGCCGTCACCGCCTCCGACACCTTCGCCGGTGAGAAGGAGCGCCGGACGCTCGAGACGCTCCTGCACCTCCCGATCAGCGACCGGGACCTGTACGTCTCGAAGCTCCTCGGCGGCTTCGTGCCGGCGGTGGCCGTCTCCTGGCTCGGCTTCGTGCTGTTCGCGATCATCTCGAACGCCGTGTGCTGGCCGGTCATGCATCGCATCTTCCTGCCGACCTGGCTGTGGGCGATCGTCATCCTCTGGCTCGCGCCGGCGGTGGCGGCGCTCGGCCTCGGGATCATGGTCCGCGTCTCGATGCGGGTGAGCAACACCCAGGAGGCCCAGCAGCTGGGCGGCGCCGTGGTCCTCCCACTGGTGATCCTGGCCGTCGGCCAGACCTCGACGCTGCTCCTCGCCGGCCCCCCGACCGCCCTGGCGGCGGGGGCGGCCATCTGGGCGGTGGCCATCGCCCTCAACGTGCGCGGCGCCGCCTCGTTCACCAGGGAGCGGATGGCCTCCCGCCTCTGACCCAGCCCTCGCGGTCCTGCCTAGCCCAGCAGGACGAGCTGGATGGTGGCGGCGAGGAGGATGATGGCCAGCAGCACGGCCAGCACGATGGTGGTGCCCTGTCTCACGGCTTCTCCCGGAGGGTGACGGTGGTGGTGACGCCCGCCGGGCGGCCGTCGTCGTGGATCGGGACGAGGACGACCTCGTCGCCGGTGCCGATCCCGAGCTCGGCGGCGGCCGATGCCCGGTCGATGGCAATGGAGACGAGGCCGTACGAGTCGACCACGAGGCCGACCTCCCCGGTGGGGACCTCGGCGTAGGTGCCGTGGCGGACGCCGGTGCGGACCCGGCCGTCGAACCGCAGCTCGATGCGGTCCCCGTGGTGCTCGATCTCGTCGGGGTCGACGTTCAGCTGGAGGTTGCCGTAGCGGTCGGTCCAGAGGACCTCCGCGTAGAGCAGCTCGCCCTCCTGGCGCGTGATCGGCATGATCCCCGGCACCAGGCCGGCGGTGTCGACCTCGGGCCCGAGGTCGGTGAGCGGCACGCCGGCGCACAGGTGGGCGGCCGCCGGGCCGAAGACGTCGCGGCCGGCGAAGGTCGGCCCAGGTGCGGCGAGCTGATAGCGCGCCTCGGTGAGCTCGACGGCTCGCGTCGCGCCCCCCACCATCGCCACCGCCGGCGCCAGCAGCCCGTTGTCGGGCCCGACGAACACGGCCTCGCCGTCGCCGACCTCGATGGCGACGGCCCGGCGGGCCGTGCCGACGCCGGGGTCCACCACCGCCAGCACGACGCCCGGCGCCAGGTACTGGGCGGCGCGTGCGAGGGCGAGGCCGCCGGCGCGGACGTCGTGCGGCGGCACCTGGTGGCCGACGTCGATCACCCGCGTGCCCGGCGCCAGTTGGTGGATCACCGAGTGCACGACGCCGACGAACTCGTCGACGGTGCCGTAGTCGGAGAGGAAGGAGACGGTGTCGTAGCTGGTCACGGCGCGTTCCGGAGGCGGGGCCCGACGACCGCCGGGGCCCTCCGACCCTACGGCGTGGCGCGCCCGACCCGGCAGGCCGGGCGGCGGCTGCGGCGGGCTCAGCCGGCCTCGGTGTAGCGACCCTCGAGGAACCGCTCGACGTCGTCGGTGCGGATCCGCAGCGACTTCCCGACCCTCGTGGCCGGCAGCTGCTCGGACTTGATGAGGCGGTAGACGGTCATGGTCGAGACCCGCAGCTCCCCGGCCACCTCGGCGACCGTGAGGAACCTGCTCCTCGCACCGTCCTGCGCCACACCGCTGCCCCTTCGTCGAGAACGGCAGGCACCGTAGCGGCGGCCTCTAGCCGCTGCCAATGGCTCGTTGGTGGATGGTCGGCGGACGACCAGGTCAGCCGAGCTCGCGAGCTCGCGCCGCCGACGCCGAGACGGCAGCCGCGAAGGCGGCCCGGACGGCCGCCGACTCCAGCGCCAGCAACCCGGCGGCTGTGGTCCCGCCGGGCGAGGTGACCTCCCCACGCAGCTCAGCGGCGGGGCGGCCGGTGGCGAGGAGGGCGGCGGCGCCCTTCAGCGTCTGCACGGCGAGGTCGGTCGCGACCGGGCGGGTGAGCCCCTCCAGGACCCCGGCGTCCACCAGCGCCTCGGCGACGAGGAAGACGTACGCAGGACCCGACCCCGACAGCCCCGTGACGGCGTCGAGCTGGGCCTCGTCGACGCGCACGACGGTGCCCACGGCGCCGAGGACGCCCTCCGCCCAGCGCAGGTCGTCGTCGTCGGCCCCGACGCCGCCGGCGATCGCGGCCGCCCCCTCCCCGACCAGCGACGGCGTGTTGGGCATGGCCCGGACCACCGCGGTGCCCTCGGGGACCTCGGCCTCCATGGTGGCCAGGCGGATGCCGGCGGCGATGGAGAGGATGCGGGGCGTGCCGAGGCGGCCGAGTGCGGCGCAGACGCCAGCCACGTGCTGCGGCTTGACCGCCACCAGCGCGCCGGCGGCGGCGACGGGCTCCTCGGCGACGGCCAGGCCGGGGAACCGCTCGGCGAGCACCGCCCGCCGGCCGGCGTCGGGCTCGACGACCGTGACGGCGTCGGGCGCCGCCCACCCGGCGGCGAGGAGGCCGCCGACCAGCGCCTCACCCATCTTCCCGCCACCCACCACCACGAGGTCCATGGCCGCAACCTAGGGGATCGATCCCCCACGACCGGGCGCCGACGCGGACGAGCCGCAGCCGCCCGGGGGGGAGGAGGGCGACTGCGGCTCGACGAGGTCCGGGGGCGGTGCACCTTCCCGAGGCACCGCTCCGCCGGCTCGGTCAACGTACACGCAGAGGCGCAGAAAGGCAACCAGAGTCGTTCGGGAACGGCGGGAGCCACCCAGAGGGGTAGGGGCCGGGCCGCCGCCTCAGGCCCCGGCGAAGCGCGACTCGAAGGCGATCCGCAGCGCAGGGCGGAAGCACCGCTCCACGTAGGCGTACAGCGACCCGATGATGCGGTCGAGCTCGTCGTCGGTGACCGTGTCGACGGAGATCTGGCCCCGGAGGAAGACGGCGTCCTCGTCGCCGATCTCGAAGGCGGCGCCGTTGAAGCCGTGGTTGCGGCGGAGCAGGTGCTCGTAGAACCGTGCGTGGTTCTCCTCGGGTGCCGGGAGCACGTACGTCTCGTACTGCAGCGTGCGCTGGTGGATCGTGAGCCACACCGTGGTGAAGTCCTTCTCCTCGCCCCTGAGGCGGACGTACCAGCGACGGGTGCCGGGTTCGGCCCGGTCCACGGCGAGCACCACCGGGTTCTCCTCGAGCTCGCGGGCGAGGTAGGCGTCGATGCGCGCCTCGATGGCGTCGAGCTCGGCGGGCGAGGCGGGCGTGGCGGCCATCGCCAGGACGCTACCGGCGGCTCAGGCCGCGCAGTCGACCAGCGACCTCGTGGCGAGGTCGCCGTAGATGCGTCGCAACCGCGCCGCCGCGGTCGACCACGTGTAGCCGCGCGCCCGCTCGGCGGCGGCCTCCCCCAGGCGCTCGGCGTACGCCGGGCGGTCGAGCACCGAGGCGACCGCCGCGGCGAACGCCTGGGGGTCGCGACCGTCGACGAGCAGCCCGGTCCGGCCGTGCTCCACCAGCGTGCGC
>DATAGR010000204.1:0-1945 GCA_036263575.1 Aquihabitans sp.
CGCCCGCCCGGTGGACCGCCACCCGCGCGTGTGCAGGTGCTCGGCGCGCCAGTGCGGCTCGGCGCCGCGCGCGGCGAGAGTGGCGTCGAGGTCGACGTCGGACCCGGTGGGCTCGCGCCGGGTGACCACCCGCCGGGTACCGGGGCGGTCGGGGGTGCCGGTGCGCGCGGTGCCCAGCGGCAGGCGCGCGGCCAGGGCCCGGGCGGCCGAGCGCAGCTTCGGGTCGAAGGCCCGGGCAGCCGCGGCGAGCACCCGGGCGGCGGCGTCCGGGTCCCGCTCGGCGAGGTCGGCCACCGCCCGGGCGTCGAGGGTGCCGGTCTCCGGGGACACGGCGTCGAAGTCGGGGTTGCTGCGGGAGAGCTGGTCGCGGGTGGACCGCCGCGCGCCCTGGTCGCGCAGCAGCTCGGCGACCTCCTCGGGGTCCTCGACCACGCGCGGCTGCGCGCGGCCCGGCTGCTCGCCGGAGGGGCCCGGTGGCGGTGGCGGCCCGGGGGACGCCTCCCCGGGCGTCAGGCTTTTCCCAGCTCCTCACCGGCCCGGCGCCAGATGTCGGCCACGACGTCCTCGACCGGGCGGGCCACGCCGTCGCCCAGGGTGACCTTGCCGGTGAGGGCCGCCAGGGCGGCGTCCAGGCCGGTGGCGTCCTGCAGGGCGGGGGTTCCGCGCACCGTGCCGAGCTCGACGGCGATGAGCACCGTGTCGATCGCGCCGCGCACCGAGGCGCCGATGCGCAGCTCCGGGTGGTCGCGGGTGATGCGGACGGCCCGCACGGCGCGGGCCACGAGGTCGGCGTCCGCGTCGGTCACGCTCGCCACGACGCGGAGTTCGGCGTCCTCGTCCTGGTAGCCCATGGCCACCCGGCACGACCGGTCGTAGAGCGCGGGCGTGACCCGGGCGGTGCCCACCGCGTCGAACGGGTTCATCGCCGCCACGAGGCGGAAGGTGGGGCGGGCCGCGACCCGGCCGTACCGGGGCACGTGCATCTCCCGCTCGGACAGCACGCCGAGCAGGACGTTCATCGTCTCCTCGGGGACCCGGTTGAACTCCTCGACGTAGAGCAGCGCCCCCTCGGTCATGGCGCGGGTCAGCGGCCCGGGCACGAAGTTCTCCGGGCGGTAGTCCTCGCTGAGCACCCGGGAGGCGTCGTGGTGGCCCACCAGCCGGGTGGGCGTGAGCTCGGCGTTGCCCTCGACCAGCACGAGCGGCACGCCGGTGCCGTCGGCCAGCGAGCGCAGCAGCGTGGTCTTGCCGGTGCCCGGCGGCCCCTCGAGGACGACGTTGCGCCCGGCCGACAGCGCCGCCGCCACCACCTCGGCCTCGCGCAGGCGGGCGACCACCCGCTCGCGGGCCACCCGGACCATCCCGGCCACGTCGAGGCGGGCGGCGGTGGTGGTCATCGGAGCTCCTGTCGAGGCGGCCGGACGCGCGCCGGGGTGCCGCCTGGCATGCAGGCGACACCCCGGGCAGTCGGTGGGGCGCTACTGGTCGTAGACGATCACGCCACGCAGGTTCTTGCCGGCGTGGAGGTCCTCGTAGCCCTTGTTGATGTCGTCGAGCTTGTACCGGGTGGTGATCAGCTCGTCGAGCTTGAGCGTGCCCTCCTGGTAGAGCCGCAGCATCTTCAGCATGTCGGCGCTCGGGTTCTGGTCGCCGAACAGCGCGCCGCGGATCTCCTTGGTGAACAGCGCCAGCATGCTGGGGTTGATCGGGATGCCGTTGTCGGCCAGGTCACCGAGGCCGGTGATGACGACGCGGCCACCCTTGCCGAGCGCCTCGACGCCCTGGGCGACGTGCTCGCCCGTGAGGATGCCCACGGTGATCAGCACCTTGTCGGCGCCCTGCCCGTTGGTGACGCTGCGGCCGAAATCGGCGGCCTCCTCGATGCTCTCGAAGGCGTGCGTGGCGCCGAGCTCCATCGCCTTCTCGCGCTTGAACGCAATGGGGT
>DATAGR010000205.1:0-3937 GCA_036263575.1 Aquihabitans sp.
GGGCCATGCCGCAGAGGCGGCTCAGCACCTGGGCCGAGCGGGCGTCGAAGCGCGTCGGGGGCGACCACCACGGCGCGGCGGCGCCGTCGCCGTCGGGGGCGCCGTGCCGGGCCAGCGCCTTGCGCACCACCGGCCGGAACAGGCGCCCCCAGAGCGGGATCGCCAGCTCCCACCGGGTGGTCTCGCGGACCCGGTGGCGCCCGTCGCCCAGCGGCTCCACGGCCAGCGTGCGCTCGTAGCGCTCGAACGGCCCCTCGGCGAGCTCGTAGCGGCCGTCGCCGTCCGCCGCCTCCAGCACCAGGTCGTCGCGCGGCGTCCGCACGGCGGCGAGGCCGGCGTCGTCGACCTCGAAGCTGGTGGTGGTCTCCTGCAGGGTCGTGCTCAACGGTCGGGGTCGGGGTCGGCCGGGCCGTCGGCGCCGTGGCCGAGCTGCTCGGCCCGGCGGTTGGCGATGCGCAGCAGGACCACGAAGATGGCGATCGGCGCCGCCACGAGCAGGAGCTCGTCCCAGCCGCCCTGGTGGGCCAGGACGACGGCGGACCATCCCATGGCCGGCAGCCTCCCAGAAGCGGTGTGACGACGGCAACGCGGCGGCGGGAACACCCTGCGGGGCCGGGCGGTTGTTCCCCGTGGGCTTCCCGCGTCCGACGAGGCCGTGCGAAGATGACCCGTCCCCGAGGAGCTGTGGTGCACGACAAGGTCAGCGCAACCATCGACGTCATCCGCCCGGCCATCCAGGCCGACGGCGGTGACATCTTCCTGAAGGACTTCGACGAGGCCACCGGCGTGGTCACGGTGGAGCTCACCGGTGCCTGCGTCTCGTGCCCCGCCTCCACGGTCACGCTCAAGGCCGGCGTCGAGCGGATCCTCAAGGACCGCGTCCCCGGCGTCACCGCGGTGGCCCAGTACGGCGTCGACGACCAGACCGAGTCGGCCGTCTCCCTCTGAGCCCTGTCGCCTGCGACCCCGAGTCCGGGCGGCCGGGCCGCGCGCGGTAGCGTCGACGCGGTGACCTGCGCCTGCGCCGCGACGCACCCCGCCCGGTGACCGCTGCCGACGCCACCGAGCTGGTGGCCGCCGCCCGGCGCGGCGAGCGCGGGCCGCTGGCCCGGCTCCTCAGCATCGTGGAGCGCGGCGGCCCGGCCGCCCACGAGGTCGGCCGCCTCACCCACCCGCTCGCCGGCGAGGCCTACACGGTGGGCGTCACGGGGTCGCCGGGCGCCGGCAAGTCGACCCTCACCAGCGCGGTGGTGGCCCACGTGCGCAGCCTCGGCGAGCGCCTCGCGGTGCTGGCGATCGACCCGTCGTCGCCGTACACGGGCGGGGCCATCCTGGGCGACCGGGTGCGGATGGGCCAGCACGCCCTCGACGACCACGTCTTCATCCGCTCCATGGCCACGCGCGGCCACCTCGGCGGGCTGGCCCTCGCCGCGCCGGAGGCCATCCGCGTGCTGGCCGCCGCCGGTTTCGGCTGGGTGCTGGTGGAGACGGTCGGCGTGGGCCAGGTCGAGGTCGAGGTCGCCGGGGCGGCCGACACGACGGTGGTCGTGGTCAACCCGGGCTGGGGCGACGCCGTCCAGGCCAACAAGGCCGGGCTCATGGAGATCGCCGACGTGTTCGTGGTGAACAAGGCCGACCGCGAGGGCGCCGACCAGACGATCCACGACCTGGAGTCGATGATGGACCTCACCGACACCGGCCGGTGGCGACCGCCGGTCGTGCGGACCGTCGGCACCACCGGGGCCGGGGCGGCCGACCTGTGGGACGCGGTGGCGGGCCACCGGCGCCACCTCGAGGCCACGGGAGACCTGGAGGCCCGGCGGCGGGATCGCCTGGCCCACGAGCTCGACCTCATCGTCGAGCAGCGCATCCGGGCCCGGGCCGAGGCGCTGCTCGGCGCCGCCGAGCACACCGGGATCCGCGCCGAGGTGGCCGACGGCCGGACCGACCCGTGGTCGGCCGCCGACCGGATCCTCGGGCCGCTCGGCCCCTGACCGCCGAGCAGCACCGCCGATCTGGGGTTGGGCCGCCGCTCGCGGGCGCCTCTAGGTTCCACGGATGGCCGAGACCACCCAGCCCCTGGTGTCCATCGAGCGACGTGACGACGGCGTCGCCGTCCTCACCCTCGAGAACCCGAAGGTCAACGCCCTGTCCTCCGAGGTGCTCCGCCAGCTGCGGGGCGCGGCCGAGGCGCTGACCGAGCAGCCGCCCGGGGCCGTCGTGGTCACCGGCGGCGAGCGGGTGTTCGCCGCCGGCGCCGACATCGGCGAGTTCGCCGGGCCCGACGAGGCCCGTCGCATCGGCGGCCTCTTCCTCGACGCGCTGAACGCGGTCGCCGCCATACCCCGGGCCACCATCGCCGCCGTGGCCGGGTTCGCCCTCGGCGGCGGCTGCGAGCTGGCCCTGGCCTGCGACTTCCGGGTCGTCACGCCCACCACCCGCTTCGGCCAGCCGGAGATCCTGCTCGGCATCATCCCCGGCGGGGGCGGCACCCAGCGCCTGCCCCGCCTCATCGGCCCGGCCCGGGCCAAGGACCTCATCCTCTCCGGCCGCCAGGTGCGCGGCGAGGAGGCGGTGGCCATCGGCCTGGCGGACCGCCTGGTGGAGGCCGACCAGCTCCACGCCGAGGCGCTCGCCTGGGCGGGCGAGCTGGCCCGGGGCGCGGTCGGGGCCCAGGCCCTGGCCAAGGCGGCGATCGACCGGGGCCTCGACCGGACCCTCGGCGCCGGGCTCGACCTCGAGCAGCAGCTGTTCGTGGAGGTCTTCGGCACCGAGGACGCCCGCATCGGCGTCGAGTCGTTCCGCGAGCACGGTCCCGGCCACGCCACCTTCACCGGTCGCTGACCGATCGCCGACCGGCTGCCGACCGGCCCTCGACCGGTCGGCGACCGATCAGGCCCAGGTGAGCCGGCCGAGGTCCAGCGGCGTGGGCAGGTCGGCGTGGGCGGGGGCGACGCGCACGGTGAAGCCGTAGCGGCCGGGCCGGTCGCACGGGACCGACCCCCGGTACACCGCCGGGCGCGCCTCGGCGTCGTCGCACCCGAGGGCGGTCACCACCGGTGACTCGAGCTGGTCGTGCTGGCCGACCCGGCCGTGCACGAGCTGCACGGCGACGTCGTCGGGCGTGAGGTCGCCGAGGGCCACCGTCACGCAGACCTCGCGGGTGGCGCCGAGGTCGGCGACGTCGTCGCTGGCCTCGACCGAGTCGACCTTGACCGCCTCCCAGCCGGCGAGGGCGCGGACCTTCCACGCCGCCAGCTCGCGGGCCCGGGCGTGGTGGTCGCCGCGCAGGGCGTCGGCGGCGGCCGCGGTCGGCTCGTAGAGCTCGGTGACGTAGTCGCGCACCATGCGCGACGCCACGACCTGCGGGCCGAGCGACGACAGGTTCGCCTTCACCCGGCGCAGCCAGCCTCGCGGCACCGAGGAGCCCTGGCGGTCGTGGAACAGCGGCACGATCTGGTGCTCGAGCAGGTCGAACAGGCTGTCGGCCTCGAGGCGGTCCCGCTGGGCCAGGTCGTCGAGCTCCTCGGCCGACGTGATGGCCCACCCGTTCTCGCCGTCGAACATCTCGTCCCACCAGCCGTCGAGGATCGAGCAGTTCAACGTGCCGTTGAGGGCGGCCTTCTCGCCGCTCGTGCCGCAGGCCTCGTGGGGGCGGCGCGGCGTGTTCAGCCAGACGTCGGCGCCCTGGTACAGCGAGCGCGCGACGGCGATGTCGTAGTCGTCGAGGAACACGAACCGGTGGCGGACGCCGAGCTCCTTGGCGTAGGCGACGATCTGGCGGATCATCTCCTTGCCCTGGTCGTCGGCCGGGTGGGCCTTGCCCGCGAACACGAACTGCACGGGGCGGTCGGGGTCGAGCAGCAGGCGCTGCAGGCGGTCGCCCTGGGCCAGCAGCAGGTTGGCCCGCTTGTACGTGGCGAAGCGGCGGGCGAAG
>DATAGR010000206.1:0-2008 GCA_036263575.1 Aquihabitans sp.
AGGCGAGGCGGCGCTCGTCGGTCCACGTCGCCGCCCCCGACCGCCAGGCGTCGGCCAGGGCCACGAGGTGGTCGATCTGGAGGTCGGCGGGGTCCGAGGTGGTGACGCCGTCGTAGGCGGACCGCCACCGCCCGGTCGGGCGGCACCGGTCGTCGACGGTCGCCGGCACCAGAGACTCGGCGATCAGCACGCGCTCGCGCGTGTTGCAGCCCGAGGCGGGGTCGTAGTCCCAGGCCTCACCGAACGCCGCCCGTCGGTACGGCGCCAGGCCCGGGTCCGGCGCCGCCACCACGAGCCGGTCCACGAGCTCGGTGGCCGGTGCGTCGGGCGGCTCCGGGAGCTCGGGGCGCTCGGCGGTGGTCGACGGCGGGGGTGTCGTGGCGATGGGGACCGTGCTGGTCTGGCCGGTCGTGGCCGCGGCCGGTTCCGGCGGTGGCTGCGGGTCACCGCCGCTCCGGAGCAGCGCCACCACCACGACGGCGCTGAGGGCGGCGACCGCCAGCCACGCACTGGCCGGCCACTTGGTGGCACCGCCCTGCTCGATCATTCGCAGGCGATGCCGTCTCCGTCGCGGTCGAGCTTGGGCGCGTAGCCCGGATCGCCGGCGTAGAGGGGCGTGACACCGGCGTTGCGAGCCTCGGTGCAGTTGGCGTACGACGCGCTCGGCACGAACGGCACGATCGCCTGGGTCGTCGGTGGGGGCGGCGGCGGGGCGGCCGCAGTCGGGGGCGCAGTGACCGGCGGCGCGGTGACCGGTGCGGCGGTGGTGGGCGGAGCGGTCGTCGGCGGCACGGTGGTGGGTGCGACCGTCGTCGTCATCGGTGCCGTGGTGGTCGTCGTCGACGTGGTCGTCGGCGCCGCAGACGTCGTCGTGTCCGCCCGCGCCTCGGTGGACGACGTCGCCGCCGAGCTCGCGATCGCCGCCGGGCGGGTCGGGTCGCCGCCCGAGTCGCCACCGGCTCCAGTCACGGCCACGGCCGCTACGACCGCCACGAGCACGCCGACGGCGACCTTCGCGCTGGCCGGCCAACCACTCCTGGCGGGCGGAGGTGGTGGTGACGCAGCCGGCGGCCACCCCGCTCCGGGCGGTGGCGGTGGCGGAACGGGCGGGGGCGGTGTCCACCCGGCTCCCGGTGGCGGCGGCGGAGGCGGCGCGAAGCCACCGGTTCCCTCGGTCATGTCGGTCTCCCCCCGAACGGGGCGACCCTTCGCCGCCCACGGCGAGGGTAGTCGGCGGCGGCCCCCGAGGCCGGTGGGTCGCTCAACCGCCAACGTCACAGCGACAGATCCCAGCTCGGCCGCGCACCGCTTCTCGTCGCGCTCGTGATCGCAGGGCAGCCATACCTGCGACAAGGAGGCTCCTCCGAGCCGATTCGGCGAAGGGCGCGGATCGCTCGGCGGCGTGTTGTCGCTGTGACGTTGGCGAACGTGCCACCTCCGGGCGCTGGATCCGGGAGGCCAACCCGCGAGCGATGATCGACGCCCGCTCGGATCTCTCGGGCGGGAGCGGCTCGGCCGGCGGGGCGATGGTGCGATGATCGGGCCGCCCCACCCGCGAGCCCACGAGGTCGTGACCATGCTGCTGGCCGGAGTCGACGTGGGCGGGACGAACATCGGGGTCGGGGTGGTCGACGAGCACCACCACGTCCACCACCGGGCCAAGGAGGACACGCCGACGTCGGTCGACGCGCTCGTGGCCGAGGTGGCCCGGCTCGTCGGCGCGTCCGGGGCCACGATCGACGCCGTCGGCATCGGCATCCCCGGGATCATCGACGACGACCGCGTGGTGCAGGCCCCCAACCTGGAGGGGTGGGACGCCGACACCGACCTCGCCGGGCGGGTGGCCGCCGAGCTCGGCGTCCCGGTCACCCTCGTCAACGACGCCCAGTGCGGCCTGGTCGGGGAGTGGGTCGCCGGCGCCGGCGTCGGCACCCGGTTCCTCTTCGGCGTCTGGCTGGGCACGGGGGTGGGCGCCGGGCGGGTGCTCGACGGTCGCGGCTACGTCGGC
>DATAGR010000207.1:0-1786 GCA_036263575.1 Aquihabitans sp.
CGCCCGCCCGGCCTGGTGGCGGGCGCGGCGACCTCCGCCCTCGCACTGGTCGGCCTCGGCGTCGCGCTCCTCGTCGGGCGACGGCGGCGGTCGAGCGGCCCTCGCTCGACGGGTCGCACGGAGGAGCCCGGCGGTCAGCCCCAGTCGGGGAACCAGAGCCGGGCGTCGAGCGCCGACGGGGACAGCTCCATGCCCGTCCACACCGGGTAGAACCACGCCGCCAGCAGAAGAGCCGCGACCGAGACGACGATCGGCGCGGCACGGGCCCACCGCCAGCGGTCGACGGCATCCGACGCGGCGAGGGCGACGGCCAGCGCGGCGAACGGCACGACCGGGGTCAGGTAGAACGCGAATCCCGGCTTCCAGCTGAGGAACCATGGGAGCACCTGCACGGCGCCGAACGCCAGCACCACCACCGCCGCCCACCGGCGGCGGCGGAGCGCGGCCCACGCCAGGTAGGCGTACACCGGGAGCGCCGTCCACCAGAGGGCGGGGTTGCCGACGCCGACGATGCGCGCCTCCTTGCCCGGAGCGACGTCGCAGCCGGCGGGGTCGGTGCCGGCCGGGCAGCTCTCGGCGTAGGAGAGCACGGGATCGGACATGGTGAGCCACTCCAGGGGGCGGGAGCGGTCGGGGTGCGTCGTCTTGAGCCGGCCCTGGAGCGCCCACATGTCGTACTGCTCGAAGCCCCACGCCGAGACGGCCTCGGTGAACGAGCAGTCGCCGCCGCTGCAGCGCTCGCGGCCGCTCTCGGACTCGTCGACGTTGGCGAACCAGCCGGCGTACGAGGCGACGTAGACGGCCACGGGCAGGACGACCAGCGGGAGCGCGACCCGGCTGGCGGCGCGCAGCACCTCGCGCAACGAGCGCTCGCGGTGGGCCAGCTCCGCGACCAGCGCGAAGACCGCGGCGGCGAGCAGCACCGGCGCGCTCGACCACTTCACGGCCACGGCCAGGCCGAGCACCAACCCCGTGGCCCAGCGCCAGCGCCGGTCGGGCGCGTCGCGGTCCCACACGGTGAACAGCACGCCGAGGGCCACGAACGCGGCCTGGATGCCGTCGAGCATCCCGATGCGGCTCATGGTGATGGCCAACCCGTCCAGGGCCACGAGCAGCGCAGCGAAGGCCGCGGCCCACGCGGCTCGGAACAGCCGGAGGCCGATCAGGTACGTGGCGCCCACCACCACGAGGCCGCCGAGGGCGGGGCCGAGGCGCCAGCCGATCGGCCGGTCGCCGACCGCGGTCATCGACGCGGCCATGACCCACTTGCCCGCCGGCGGGTGGGCGGGCCGCTCGATCTCGACGCCGCGGTCGAGGTACTCGCGGGCGTCGGGCACGTAGTGCTTCTCGTCGAACATCAGGCGGTTCGGCTGGTCGACGCGGGCAAAGCGGAGCCCGCCGGCGAGGAGCAGGAGGAGGAGCGGGACGACGACCGCCCCCGCCCGACGGTGTCGGACGGGGGCGGTGGTCGGCGGACCGAGCTGGTCGGTCTCAGGCGTGAGGAGCGAGGTCAGCCCTCGGTCTCGGTCTCGGTCTCGGTGCCGGTCTCCGTCTCGGTCTCGACGTCCTCGGTCTCGGTCTCGGTCTCCGTGGCCGTGGGCTCCTCCGTCTCGGTCTCCTCGACCTGCTCGGACTCCGTCTCGGTGCCCTCCTCGGTCTCGGTCACCTCGACGATGCGGTCGTCGTCGTTGTTCTCGTCGTCGGAGCAGGCCAGCCCGCCGAGGGGCAGGACGGCGATGGCGGCGACGGCGGCGAGCCGGCGGATGCGAACGTTCATGAAGGGGGA
>DATAGR010000208.1:0-2862 GCA_036263575.1 Aquihabitans sp.
GGAGGCTGGTTCCCGCTGCTCGTGGCGGCCGGGATGTTCTCGTTGATGACGACCTGGTACACCGGCCGGGCCCTCGTGGCCCAGAGCATCCGTCGCAACGACATCGGCCTCCAGCCCTACGTCGAGGGCGTGCAGCGCTCGAAGCACCCGCCCGTGCGCGTGCCCGGGACGGCGGTGTACCTCTTCTCCACGCCCGGCCTGACGCCCCCGGCGATGGTGGCCAACGTCCGCCACAACGACGTGCTCCACGCGCAGGTGGTGGTGCTCGCCATCGAGACGGCCCTGACGCCCCGCGTCCTGCCGGCCAAGCGGTCCCGGGTCCAGCACCTCGGCGAGGGGATCCACCAGGTGATCCTCCGCTACGGGTTCCTGGAGGACCCCGACGTCCCCCGGGGGCTGGCGCAGGGCGATGCCGCGAAGCTCGCGATCAACTCGTCGACCGCCGCCTACTTCCTGGGCGCCGAGTCCGTCAGCCGGGACCCGAACACCGGCATGGCGACCTGGCGCGAGCACCTGTTCGTGTTCCTGTCGCGCAACGCGACGCCGGCCGCCGCCTACTTCGGGCTGCCCGCCGACCGCACCCTCACCCTCGCCCGCGCCGTCACGATCTGACGTTCTGCCGGCCTGTCGGCTTCAGGGGGCGTCGGCCGCCCGGGCGCGCCGACGGTCAGCGGGCGTCGCCGAACAGCGCCGCCACGACGGCCTCGGCGCCGTCGGGCGCGGCGACCTCGAGGGCGATCCCGCGGTCGTCGACCGTGACGGCGAAGGCCAGGAAGGCGCAGCACGCCTGCTCCGCGGCGACCAGCTCCACCAGCTCGGCCAGCTCGCCGAGGGGCACGTCGGCGGCGAACGTCAGGCGCAGGGCCCCCGCGTCGGTGGTGGTTCGGTGGACGGCGTGCCCGACCACCCGGTGCCACCGCTCGACACGGCCCGGCACCGCGTCGGCGTTCAGGGTGCAGGCGATCGGCGGTCCGCCAGCGGCCGACCAGGCCGACGAGATCGCTGTGATGGTGGCGGTCGCAGTGGTGGTCGGGGTCGCACGGTCGTCGGCTGGCACCTCGGGGGCGACGCAGGCGCAGCCCTCGGCGCACGGCCCATCGGACGGCGTGGTGCCGAGCCGGCCGGCCGCCGTGCGGAGCTGCTGCTCCAGCGCAGTGAGTTCGCTGATGCGTCGGCGGGTGGCCTCGACCTTGCCCGTGACCAGGTCGTGGAGGCGGCGCTGGACGGGAGCACACGCCTCGCCGTCCCACAGCTCGACCAGATCGGCGACCTCGTCGAGCGTGCAGCCGAGGCCCTTGGCCCGGGCGATGAACGACAGCCGAGCCACGGCGTCGTCGTCGTAGACCCGATGGCCGGCGGCGGTGCGCGACGACGGCCGCACGAGCCCGATGCCCTCGTAGTACCGGAGCGCCGAGGCCGTGAAACCGGTGCGCTCAGCGACCTCGCCGATGGAGAACGTGCCCACGGAGCGACGGTACGCCTTCGACCCGGGTCGAAGGTCAAGGCTGGTGCGGTGTCAGCGCGACGCGAGCTCGTCAGCCGTCGGTCCGCCAGCTTCCGTGGCAAGGCGCCTGGCCGCAGGGCGCTCGGCCGCAGCGGACACGGCGGCTGTGCACTCGACCTCGTGGTCGAGCTCGGGGCGGGTGGCGGTGAGGAGGTCGCCGCGCACCTCCACGTGGAAGCCGGCCCGGCGCATGCGCGCGGCCACGACGTTGGGCCACACGGCACCCCGGCAGACGGTCACGCCCTTCGTCGTCCGCACATCGGCCGGCGAGACCTGCGCGGCGCGGACGATCTTCTTGACGGCCGCCGTCTGCGCCCCGCTGTGCCAGTACCTGGCCACGCTTGCCCTCCCGTGCGGTCCGTTGCCGCCATCCGGGTCGGTCGGACGGCCGAGATGTGGAGGTACCAGCGGCACACTCGCCCATTCGGGTGATCGAGCTCGCGAGTGTCGACGCCGTGTGGATCGCCAGTCACACGACGCCGGAGCGGAGATCGGTCAGGCGTCTCGCCGTGCCCCGCCCATCCGTTCGAGCAGCTCCTCCGGGCTCGAATCACGGGACGCATCGATGATCTCGCCGGTGGTTCCCGCACGTGGCGGCGCGGGATCCGCTGGCCATCGTCCACAGCGGGCGGTTGCTCATGCCCGGGTCGACGGCTGCGCGGGCTGTCAGGCTCGTGCGGCGCCGCTCCTGACCAACGACCCCTACGATCGAGCCCCCAGGCCGAGCACCCACCGTGGACGAGGCACCCTCGACCATCGGGACGACCTGGGCTGCGGGGCCGTAGCTCAATGGTCAGAGCAAGGGACTCATAACCCGCTAGCCCTGAACGTTGTGCTATCGGCGGTGATGCGTTGCTGTGACTACGCCACCGTCGACCGCTGTGGGTCGGATCTCCTGCTCTCGGGGTCCAAGCAAGGAGCACGCACCATGACCACCGACCCACACATCGCCGCCGCCCAGGCGGTAGAGACCACCAGTCGGCCCCCTGTGCCCATCATGGGCGTGGACGTTCTGGAGGTCGACGTGGTCTTCGGGCCCGACGGCACCGAGTCGATCCACATCTCCCATGCGCACTCGGGCGAGATGATCCTCGTTGCCGACGTGGCCGAGCTGCTCAAGGCGCTGCTCACCGCGAACCAGCGATCGAGGGAGATGCTCGCCGGCCGTCGGCGCTGACCTCGCCGAAGGTCGGATCAGTTCGTTCGTCGAGGACGACCACGCGGAAGGAGGTCGCCGGGCCCCCCGGCCGGTGACCGGTAGCCCGGCTGCGTCCAGTGCAGCCGGGCTACCCCGCTCCCTTCGGCAGTCCCGGCTCGGATCCTGCCGTAGAGGCGACCTAATAGGAAAGCCCCGCCTT
>DATAGR010000209.1:0-5029 GCA_036263575.1 Aquihabitans sp.
AACGGCGTCCTCGGCTCCATCGACGCCAACCGAGGCGACCCGCAGAACGGCTGGGACACCGACCAGTTCCCGAACTCGGTCGAGGAGATGTCGCTGGTCCTGTACGAGATCGTGCGCTCCGGCGGCCTCGGCAGCGGCGGGTTCAACTTCGACACCAAGCTGCGCCGCCAGTCGATGGCCCGCGACGACCTGTTCCACGGCCACATCGGCGCCGCGGACACGCTCGCCCGGTCGCTGCTCGTGGCCGCGTCGCTCATCGAGTCCCACGCGCTCGAGGGGCCTCGGCGCGACCGCTACGCCAGCTGGGACGGCGAGCTCGGCAGCTCCATCCTCGGCGGCTCGGCCACGCTCGCCGACCTGAAGGAGCGCGCGCTCACCGCCACGGAGCCCACGGGCACGTCCGGCCGCCAGGAGCTCCTCGAGAACGTCGTCAACCGCCACATCGAGCGAGCTCGCTAGTGCCGCTCGTCGTGGGCGTCGACTCGTCCACGTCCGCCTGCAAGGTCGAGGTGCGCGACGCCGACACCGGCGACCTGGTGTCGAGCGGACGGGCCCCGCACCCGTCCACGACACCGCCGCGCAGCGAGCAGCACCCCGCCGACTGGTGGTCCGCCTTCGAGGCCGCGTGCCACCGGGCGGGCGTCCACGACCGCCACCGACCGGCGGCCATCGCGGTCGCCGGCCAGCAGCACGGCCTGGTGGTCCTCGACGACCGGGGCGACGTGGTGCGGCCGGCGAAGCTGTGGAACGACACGGAGTCGGCCGCCGACGCCGACGCGCTCGTGGCCGCCCTCGGTGCGGCGGCGTGGGCCGAGGCCTGCGGCAGCGTGCCCCGCGCCAGCTTCACCATCACCAAGCTCCGCTGGCTGGCCGGCCACGAGCCCGACGCCTTCCGGCGGGTGGCCACGGTGCTCCTGCCGCACGACTGGCTCACCCTGCAGCTGACCGGCCGGGCCACCACCGATCGAGGCGACGCCTCGGGCACCGGGTGGTGGTCGCCGGGCGAGGAGCGCTACCGCTCGGACCTCCTCGCCCTCGTCGACGACGGCGTTGACTGGGACCGGGCGCTGCCCGAGGTGCTGGGACCGACCGACGCCGCCGGCGACTGGGCCGGCGCGATCGTCGCGCCGGGGACGGGCGACAACATGGCCGCCGCGCTCGGCCTCGGCCTCGGTCCGGGCGCCCTGGCGCTGAGCCTGGGTACGAGCGGCACCGCGTTCTGCGTGAGCGGCCGGCCCACCGCCGACCCGACGGGCGACGTGGCTGGCTTCGCCGACGCGACCGGTCGGTTCCTCCCGCTCGTGTGCACGCTCAACGCGACCAAGGTCACCGACACCGTCGGCCGCCTGCTCGGCGTCGACGGGCCCGGCCTCGACGCCCTCGCCCAGCAGGCGCCGCCCGGCGCCGGTGGCCTGGTGCTCGTGCCCCACCTCGACGGCGAGCGCACCCCCGACCGGCCCGGAGCGACCGGCACGATCACCGGCCTGCGCTCCGACGCCACGAGGGAGCAGCTCGCCCGGGCCGCCGTCGAGGGCGTCGTCTGCAACCTGCTCGACGCCGCCGACCGCCTCCCGTCCTCCGACGGCGGCGGCGACCCGATCCACCTCGTCGGCGGCGGCGCCCGAGGCCGGGCCTACCGCCAGGCGGTGGCCGACCTCGCCCGCCGGCCCGTGGTCGTGCCCGACGACGACGAGCTCGTGGCCCGCGGTGCTGCGCTCCAGGCCGCGGCGACCCTCGCGGGCGCCACGCTCGACGCCACCGTGCAGGCGTGGGGCCCGATCAAGGGCACCACGATCGAGCCCGACCCGACCGTCGACCGCGAGGCGATCCGGGCCCGCTACGCCGAGGTCGCCGGGACGATCTGACGCTCGCTCGGAACCGGCGGGGCGGTGGGCTCGCCCCGCGGCTGTACTGGGGCGGTGACGACCACGGTGATCGACCTCGGCGAGCTGCAGCTGACCCGGGTCCTCTACCTGGACGCGGCGATCGACCCCGAGCCGACCGGGCTCGACGCCGACGCGGTCCGCTCGGTGCCGTGGGCCGATCCCGACTGGGCCACCGACGGGCAGGTGCGGGCGGCGAGCTGCGTCTGGGTGGTGACCGCCGGCGACCGCCGCCTCGCCGTCGACCCGTCGGGCAACCTCGACGAGATCCTCCACGACCCCGGCTCCACCGCCGTCCACCAAGAGGCCTACGTCGCCGCCTTCGCCGAGGCCGGCGTGCCGATCGAGACGATCGACACCGTGCTGCTGTCGCACATCGAGTCGATCGGGCTCACGGCCGTCCGCGACGGCGACGGCTGGCGTCCCTTCTTCCCCGAGGCCCGGGTGCTCCTGAGCGAGGCCGCGCTCGGCCACTTCGAGGCCGCTCCCGAGCCCGGCGAGGTGGGCGCCGCGTTCGCCTCCCTCGTGGCCGCGGGCCTGGTCGACACCTTCGCCGACGGCGACGAGATCGTGCCCGGGCTGCGAGCCGAGTGGACGGGCATGCACAACCCGGGCCACTGCGCCTTCCACCTGGCCTCGGCGGCGACCTACGTCGGGCACCTTGCGGTGACGCCGCTGCACCTGGCCACCGGGCCGTGCCCGCCCCAGCACGCCGACCCGGAGGCGGCGTGGCGCTGGCTGGAGGACGCCAAGGCCAGCGGCCGCATCCTCCTCGGCCCGCTCTGGCCGAGCCCCGGCGCGCTGCGCTGGGACCCAGCCGGCCACCCCGTCCCGGTGTGAGCCACCAGCCTCCGGTCAGGTGGTCGGGCCGCTCGCCGTCGCCGCGCCGTAGGCGTCGAGGATCGGGCGGAGCTCCGTGGGCGTCGACCCGTGGAGGATGACCGCGTCGCAGCCGAGGTCGAGCTGGTGGCGCACTGCGGCGGCGCACGCCTCGGGGCTGCCGGTGGCGCTGGCCGCCAGCCAGTCGGCCGGGATCAGCGTGGCCGCGTGCTCCAGCTCCTCCTGCGACGCCGAGACGTCCAGGCCGTGCACGCCCTGGATCACCGGGTCGGCGAGGAACCGGCGCAGCACCTCGGGGTCCCAGCCGTTGGTGCGCACCAGCAGCTCGCCGTAGCCCTGGAGGTACGTGCCGAGCCGGCCGACCGACTTCTTCAGGCGCGCCTCCTCCGAGAGGTGGTCGCCGATGGTCGCGAAGCACGACCACACCCGGACGTCGGCGGGGTCGCGCCCGGCCCGCTCGGCGGCCTCCTTGACCGTGGCGACGCAGCGGGCGGTCGTCTCGTCCGTGAAGTACGTGTGCAGGACGACGTCGTCGAAGCAGCGTCCGCCCAGCGCGAGGGTCTCCGGCCCGAACGCCACGATCGCCATCGGCAGGTGCTCGTCGAGCGTCGAGTCCAGGTGCAGGACCGGGAACGAGCCGGCCGGGCCCGCGTGGCCGAAGATCACCTCGCCCCGGAACAGCCGGCGCAACAGCCCCGTGACGTCCTCGAGCTGCGCCGTCGTGATCCGGTCGATGCCGTAGGCGTCCTGCAGGACCGGGATGCCACGCCCGAGCCCGAGCGTGAAGCGCCCGCCGGTGAGGCTCTGCATGGTCCGGGCGAAGCCGGCCGTGACCATCGGGTGGCGGGTGTTGTGGTTGGTGGCGGCGGTGACGATGCGGATGCGCTCGGTCACGGCGCCGGCCGCACCGCAGAGCGCCGCCGCCTCCTTCTTGTTGTACCGCTCGGAGACGAACGCGGCGCCGAACCCGAGCTCGTCGGCCTCACGCGCCTCGGCCACGATGTCCCGCGAGCTCTCGGGCTGGCCGGCGAGCAGGTAGCAGCCGAGCTCCTCGAACGTCATCGGGTCGGGTCGTTCCGGCGGGCGGCGTGCTCCATGCCGGGCATCATGCTCGCGACGCGCCGGTGCCGCCGGCGCCGCCCGATCACGGGGGTCCCATGACGAAGCCGCCGACCTCCGGCGAGGCGACGGGCGAGCCGCTGGTCCTCCGCGCCGGGCCGGCGACGGCGACGATCCACCCCGGCGTCGGTGGGCGGCTCGGCCAGCTCGACCTCGGCGGCGGCCCGCTCCTGCGAGGCCCGGCCCCGGAGCTCGGCTGGGCCCACTGGGGCTGCTACCCCCTGCTCCCCTGGTCGAACCGGCTGCCCGGCGGCCACCTCCGCTTCGGCGAGCTGGACGCCCGCCTGCCGGTGAACTGGCCCGACGGCAGCGCCATCCACGGGCTGGCCGCCGCCGTCCCGTGGCAGGTGCGCTCAGCCGACGTGGGCAGTGCCGAGCTGGAGGTGCACGTCGCCGGCGGGCCCTACCGCGTCACCGGGAGCCAGCGCTTCGAGCTCGAGCCGGAGCAGCTCCGGTTGCGGCTGGCGGTGACGAACGACGGCGACCGGCCCGTGCCCGTCGGCATCGGCATCCACCCGTGGTTCCGCAGCGGCACGGTGCGGGTCCCGGCCGACGAGCGCTGGCCCGGGGAGCCGCTCCCCACGGGCCCGCCCGTGCCCGTCGCCGGCCGGTACGACCTGCGCAAGGCGGGCGTGCCCGCCGAGATGGACACCTGCTTCACCGCCCTCACCGAGGCGGTCGCCGACGTGCCCGGCGCCCGGCTGCACTGGGACGGCCCCGTCACCGACGTGGTCGTCTACACCGGCGAACCCGGGTGGACGTGCGTGGAGCCGGTCACCATGGCCAACGGTGCCATGGGCCTGCCGGTGGACGAGGCGCGGGCGAGGGGCGTGCAGGTCCTCGACCCGGGTGCGACCCTCGAGGTCCGCTACCGCTTCGAGCGCAGGTAGCCCTGCCCGGTCAGGCGCGCTGCCAGGTGAGCACCTCGCCGCCCTGGCCGAGAAGGACCGTGCCCTGCATGACGTGGAGCCGCCACGGTCGGAGCCGAAGAATCCCGAAGCCGGGCGACGTGGGCTCGTCCCAGCCGGGGATGATGGCGGGGTCGTAGCCGACCGGCTCCGGCGCGGTCCGCAACGCCTCCCACCCGACAGCCCGCCCATCGTCGCTCGACTCCCACTCGGCGCCGCACATGGCCGAGCACGTGTCCTGCGACGCCTCCCAGTAGGTGAGGGCAACGTGCGGGTGGG
>DATAGR010000210.1:0-4416 GCA_036263575.1 Aquihabitans sp.
GGCCCGCCCAACCGGCTGCCACCGCAGCCACCCCAGCACGGCGCAGCCAGCGGCTGCGCCGTCGTCGCGTCCGGCGCTGCGTCCGGTGCCGGGCGGCCTGTGCCGGGCGGCCTGTGCCCGACGACCTGTGCCCGGCGACCTGGAGCGGGTGCCCGGGCGAGACGGCCGTACCCAGGCCGGCGAGCAGCACACGAGATGCGACCACCTGCGCGCCGCGCGCCAGGTGCACCGGGGTACAGTGCCGCCATCAAGACCCAGCGACGCGCCACCGGCGCCGTACGCGAGGCACCTTCGGGATCTGCGACCAGCAGGGTGAAGGGGCCGAACCGACCGGACACCGCTGACCCCGGCGCGCCCGCCCGAGCCCGACCGGCAGCACGGCGATGAGCGGCGAGGGCATCGTGCTGCGGGGCGTCACCAAGACGTTCCCCGGCTCGGCCCGCCCCGCCGTGGCCCCGCTCGACCTCGAGATGCACGCCGGCGAGATCACCGTGCTGATCGGCCCCTCGGGCTGCGGCAAGACGACGACCATGCGCATGGTCAACCGCCTGATCAACCCGACCGACGGCGTGATCACCATCGGTGGCGCCGACATCCGGCAGCACTCGCTCACCGACCTGCGCCGCGGCATCGGCTACGTCATCCAGCAGATCGGGCTGTTCCCGCACCGCACGATCGCCCAGAACATCGCCACCGTGCCGAAGCTGCTCGGGTGGGACAAGCGCCGCACCGCCGAGCGCGTCGACGAGCTCGCGGACCTGGTCGGCATCGACCGCGACCTCCTCGGCCGCTACCCGATCGAGCTCTCGGGAGGCCAGCAGCAGCGGGTGGGCGTGGCCCGGGCCCTCGCCGCCGACCCGCCCGTGCTCCTCATGGACGAGCCGTTCGGCGCGGTCGACCCCATCGTGCGGTCCCGGCTCCAGACCGAGCTGCTCGCCCTGCAGGCGCGGGTCCACAAGACGATCGTTCTCGTCACCCACGACATCGACGAGGCCGTGCACCTCGGCGACCGGGTCGCCGTCCTGAACGTGGGCGGGATCCTCGAGCAGGTCGCCGAGCCCGACGACCTGCTCGCCCACCCGGCCAACGACTTCGTCGCCTCGTTCGTCGGCAACGAGCGCTCGATCAAGCGGCTGTCCCTCAGCACCGTCGGCGACCTGCAGCTGCCGCCCGGCCCGGTCGTCGCGGTCACGGCCACGCCCGACGAGGCTCGCGCCGTGCTCGCCCGCACCGGCAGCGAGTGGCTCGGCCTCACCGACGACGGGCGCTTCTCGGGGTGGGTCCCGGCCGCCGACGTCGACGGCCAACCGCTCGCCACGCTCAGCCCCCAGCCGCCGGCCGCCTCGGTGCACGCGACGTCGTCGCTCCGCGAGACGCTCGAGGTGATCCTCACCGCCCGCTCGTCGACCGCCGTGGTGGTCGACGACGACGACCGCTTCGTGGGCACCGTCTCGCTGGAGTCGATCCGCCAGGGGCTGGCCGGATGACCGCCACCGCCGCAGCCCCGCAGCGGCCGCTGCCCGCCTCGGGCCGCCGGTCGCCGTCGACCCGCTGGCTCGTCGCCGCCGCCGCGGTGGCCGCCACGGTGGCCTTCGCCATCTGGGCCAAGGGCCGCATCGACGGGCTGAGCGCCGACACCCAGGCGACCAACCCGATCATCCGCTGGGAGTACCTCTTCGTGCGGGAGCGCACGCCCGACGAGCTGTGGGAGCGGGGGCGCCAGCACCTGGAGCTCACGGTCGTCCCCGTGGCCATCGGGCTCGTCCTGTCGTCGGTGCTCGCCGCGGTGGCGCTTCGGTTCCGCTGGACGATGGGCCCCATCACGACCCTGGCCGGGTTCCTCTACACGATCCCGAGCCTGGCCCTCTTCGGCGTGCTGGTGACCTACAACACCAACTGGACCGCGGCGGTGATCGCGCTCACCAGCTACACGCTGCTGATCCTGGTCCGGAACATCGTCGCCGGGATCGACGGCGTGCCGCGCGCTGCGATCGATGCCGCCGACGGGCTCGGCATGAGCCGGTGGCAGCGCCTGCTCCGGGTGGAGCTCCCCCTTGCGATGCCGGTCATCCTCACCGGCATCCGGGTCGCGACCGTCACCACCGTCGGCCTCGTCGGCATCTCCGTGGTGATCCAGCTGGGCGGCCTGGCCTCGCTGATCTTCGACGGGTACCGCCGGGAGTTCACGACGCCCATCGTGATCGGTTCCGCCCTCTCGGTCCTGCTCGCCGTCGTGCTCGACCTGCTCCTCCGGGGGGTCGAGCGCCTCGTCACCCCGTGGTCGCGGCGGGCGGGCCTCCGATGACGCCGCTCCTCGCCGCCGAGCCGAGCAGCCTCTGGGGGTGGCTGGCCGACGAGAGCCAGCGCACCGTGACCGGACCCATCCCGCAGAACCTCTGGACCACGCTCTGGCACGCCCTGGCCGCGGGGGCCCTGGCCGTCGCCCTCGCGGTGCCGCTGGCCCTGGTGCTCGCCCACTACCGCAAGGCCGAGGTCGTCGCTGCGTGGCTGGTGAACCTCGGCCGCATCATCCCCACCGTGACGATCCTCGCCGTGGCCGTCCTGATCTCGCTGCGCAACGGCTACGGGTTCCAGCCCTGGCCGATCCTCTTCGCGCTCACGGTCCTGGCCGTGCCCCCGATCTTCGCCAACACGTACACGGCGGTGCTGCAGGCCTCGCCCGACGCCGTGGGCTCGGCGCGCGCCATGGGCCTCACCGAGCGCCAGATCATGACCGGCGTCGAGCTGCCGCTCGCCCTCCCGCTGATCCTCACCGGGGTGCGGGTGGCGCTCACGCAGCTCGTGGCCACCGAGGCGCTCGGGGCGCTCTTCGGCGGCGGCGGCCTCGGCATCTACGTCCGCTTCGGCTTCGCCGGCGACGACATCTACCAGATCCAGGCCGGTGCGCTGCTGGTTGCCGGGACCGCCATGGCCGTCGACCTCCTCATGTGGCTGGTCGCCCGCCGGGCCGTGCCGCGCGGCGTGCGCGCCCCCCGCACCCGACGGACCGACCCTCGCGTGGTCGACCCGCGCGTCGCCGACCTGGCCCCGGCCCGGACCCCCTGACCCCCCCACCCGTCCACCCGTCCACCCGTCCACCCGACACCGATCACCAACACAGCTCCCCTGGAGGGAACGACATGACCAGCACCAACCACCGACCACGCCGCTGGCGCACGGTCGTCGCCATCGCCGCCATCGGCCTCCTCGCCCTCGCCGGGTGCAGCGACAACAACGACGACGAGGGCGGCAGCTCCGGCGGCTCCGGCGGCTCCGGCGGGAACGCCACCGAGGGCGGTGGCGGCGGCGGCGGCGACACCATCCGCATCTCCTCGCAGGACTTCAGCGAGCAGAAGACGCTCGCCCAGGTCTACGGCCAGTACCTGGAGTCGCAGGGCTTCGAGGTCGACATCCAGGACCCGATCGGCACCCGGACGCAGATCTTCGCCGCCCTCACCGGTGGCGACGTCGACCTCGTCCTCGACTACCAGGGCAGCGCGACCGTCGAGCTCGGCGGCGAGGCGTCGTCCGACGCCGACGAGACCTACGAGGCGCTGACCACCGCCCTCGAGGAGCAGGACCTCCAGGCCGCGGCCAAGTCCGACGCCGTCGACGCCAACGCCCTCGTCGCCCTGGCGTCGTGGGCCGAGGAGAACGAGGTCACCACCATCTCCGACCTCGCCGACCTCGACGGCCCGCTCACCCTGGGCGGCGCCCCCGAGTGCGCCGAGCGCGACGACTGCCTGCTCGGCTACGAGGGCGACACCTACGGGCTCGACCTCGAGTTCACCGCCGTCGACTACGGGCCGCCGCTGGTGGCCGCGCTCGAGGCCGACGAGATCCAGCTCGCCCAGTACGGCACCACCGCCCCGGAGATCTCCGACGGCACGATCGTGGTGCTCGAGGACGACCAGGGCCTGCAGTCCGCCGAGAACGTCGTGCCGATCTTCCGCTCGGCCGTGGCGAACGACGAGCTCGTCGCCGCCCTCGACGAGGTGAGCGAGCAGCTGACCACCGGGGACATGGCCGACTGGAACAAGGCGACCGACGTCGACAAGGAGGACCCGGCCGACGTGGCCACCGCGTGGCTGGAGGAGAAGGGCCTCCTGTAGGCCCCACCCACCGACCGCCGCTCCGGCCGCCGTCACCTCCCGGGTGGCGGCGGCCGGTGCGCGTCAGACCGTTGCGCCGTCCGGTCAGGGCATCCGGGTGAAGAACATCTGCTGGGTGGCGTAGGCGACGAGCTCGGGGCCGTCGGCGCCGCGCGGGTCCCACACCGCGGCGTCGACCGACGCGTAGCCGTCGCCCGCCAGGTGGGCGCGGAAGTGCGAGAGCACCCACCCCGGGGTCGCCGACCCGAACAGGTGCAGGGTGAGGTCGGTGCTCGGCGCGAACCACCGGTCCTCGGTGGGCGAC
>DATAGR010000211.1:0-6575 GCA_036263575.1 Aquihabitans sp.
AGCAGCGCTACGGGCTCACGATGATCTTCATCGCCCACGACCTCGCGGTGGTGAAGAACATCAGCGACCGGGTCGCGGTCATGTACCTCGGCCGGCTGTGCGAGGTCGGTGACCCGGACCTGATCTACGCCCACCCCGCCCACCCGTACACGGCGGCGCTGCTCAGCGCGATCCCGGTGCCCGACCCGGGCGTGCGCCCCGACGCCCGCCAGACCCTCGCCGGCGAGATCCCCTCGCCGCTGTCGCCGCCCTCGGGCTGCCGGTTCCGCACGCGCTGCCCGCGCGCCGACGAGCAGTGCCGCGACGAGGTCCCGGTCATGACCCAGGTCGAGGGCGACCACTACATGGCCTGCCACCACCCGCTGGCGCCGGGCGAGTCCGTCACCGACGTCCAGCTCACCGGGGCCTCCGCCTGACCGGCGCGGCGGCGCCCCGCCGGCGTGCGCCGCGCCTCGACCCCGACACCCGGCGGGGCCTCATCATCGACGCCGCCGAGCAGCTGCTCGCCGAGCACGATCCCCTGCTCGTCACGTTCGATCAGGTCGCAATGGCCGCGGGCGTCTCCCGCGCCCTCGTGCACACCTACCTCGGCGACCGCCGTGGCCTGCTCGACGCCGTGCAGGTGCGGATCGTGAGCCGCATGGACGCGTGGGTGGGCCACGGGCTCTCCCGGGCGACCGACCCCGTCGACCGGCTCCGGGCCATCCTCGGCGGCCTGTTCGCGTTCGTCGAGGCCGAGCGAGAGGCCTGGGGCGTGCTCGTCGCCAGCGGCGGCCTCGACCACCCGGCGCTGCACGGGGTGCGGGGGCGGTGGGCCGCCGCGCTCGCCGACGACGACGAGGCCGGGGCGGTGGCGGCCCAGGCGGTGGTGGCCGCAGCCCTGCTCGGCGTCGGCGGGTGGGTCAACCGGGGCGTGGAACCGGGCGACGTGCTGGCGCCCCTGCGGCGCGCCCTCGACGCCTGACCGGGCGAGGGCCCCTCGCCGCCCACGTGGCAGGATCAACCCCATGCACGCGACCCTGCACACGAACCACGGCGACATCCGCCTCGAGCTCTACCCCGACAAGGCGCCCAAGACGGTGGGCAGCTTCACCAGCCTCGCCAAGGGCGAGCCGAGCTGGCGCGACCAGGAGGTCGGCCAGTCCCGCGACGCGCCGTTCTACGACGGCGTGATCTTCCACCGCGTGATCAACGGCTTCATGATCCAGGGCGGCGACCCGACCGGCAGCGGCACCGGCGGTCCCGGCTACACCTTCGACGACGAGATCGCCCCGGACCTCGCCTTCGACGAGCCCTACGTCCTGGCCATGGCCAACGCCGGCCTCCGCGGCGGCCGCGGCACCAACGGCTCGCAGTTCTTCATCACCGTCGGCCCCACCCCGCACCTCAAGGGCAAGCACACGATCTTCGGCAAGGTCGCCGACGACGAGAGCAAGGCCGTCGTCGACCGCATCGCGTCGACCCCCGTCGGGCGCGGCGACCGCCCGCAGAGCGACGTCGTCATCGAGTCGGTCACCGTCACCGACGACTGACCGGCGGTGGAGCTCAACCTCGCCGAGGTGCACGAGGCGCTGGCGGCGGCCCTGGCCGACCGCCCGTGCCTCGTGTGGCGGGACGCGTCCTGGACGTGGACCGAGGTCACCGAGCGGACCCGTCGGGTCGCCAACCTCCTCGGCTCCCACGGCATCGGCCGCCACGGCTCCCTGGCCGACCTGCCGGGCTGGGCGTCGCCCCACGACCACGTCGGGCTCTACCTCCACAACTCGAACGCCTACCTCGAGGGCCAGCTCGGCGCGGCCAAGGCCGGCGCCGCCGCGTTCAACGTCAACTACCGGTACGTGGCCGACGAGCTGGCCCACCTCTTCCGGGACTCGAACGCCGCCGCGATCCTCTACCACGGCGCCTTCGCCGGGACCCTGGCCGACGTCCTCCCCCGCCTCGAGCGCCGGCCCCTGCTGCTGCGCGTCGACGACGGCTCGGGCGACGACCTCCTGCCCGACGCCCTCGACTACGAGGAGGCCCTGGCCGCGTCCTCGCCCGAGCGGCCAGACGTGGCCTGGCTACCCGAGGACCTCTACGTCCTCTACACCGGGGGCACCACGGGCAACCCGAAGGGGGTGCTGTGGACCCAGGCCGACTTCCTCGTCGCGGCCCTCGGGGTCCGTCGCAAGGACGGCACCGACCACGGCTCGCTCGACGAGCTCGTCGGCCCCGCCCTGGGCCGGCGCCTGGCCACGCTGCCCGCTCCGCCGCTCATGCACGGCGCAGCGATGTGGAACGCGCTCAGCACGTGGATCAGCGGCGGCACCATCGTCATCCAGGACGTCGTCGAGCGGCTCGACCCCGCCGACGTCCTCGACACCTGCGAGCGCCACGCCGTCACGTCGCTGCTGATCGTCGGCGACGCCTTCGCCCGGCCGCTCCTCGACGAGCAGCGGCGGCGACCTCGGGACCTGTCGTCGTTGCGCTTCGTGCTCACCGGCGGGGCCATCCTCTCCCCCGCCCTCCGGGCCGACATCGTGGCCGCCGTCCCGCAGGTGCGGATCGTCGACGTGCTGGGCTCGTCCGAGACGGGCCGCCAGGCCGTCGCCAACACCCGGGCCGGTGACGCCGTGGGGGCGTCGCGGTTCGAGCCGTCGGCCACCACCGCCGTGCTCGACGCCGGGCGCCGCACGGTGCTGCCGCCGGGATCGCCGGAGGTGGGCTGGCTCGCCCAGGGCGGCCGCATCCCGCGGGGCTACCTCGGCGATCCCGCCAAGACCGAGGCGACCTTCCCCGTGGTCGACGGCACCCGCTGGGCCGTGGCCGGCGACCGCGCCGCCTGGCGGCCCGACGGGACCATCGAGCTGCACGGCCGCGAGTCCGTGACCATCAACACCGGCGGCGAGAAGGTCTTCGCCGAGGAGGTCGAGCAGGTCCTCAAGCACCACCCCGCCGTCTACGACGCCCTGGTGGTGGGCCGGCCCAGCGAGCGCTGGGGCCAGGAGGTGGTGGCCGTGGTGGCCGTCCGCGACGGCGGCCAGGTGACCCTCGACGAGCTGCGCGACGTGGCGGCGGCGCACCTGGCGCGCTACAAGCTGCCCAAGGCCATGGTCGTGCGCGACGCCATCCAGCGAAGCCCGAGCGGCAAGCCGGACTACGCCTGGGCCCGCGCCCAGATCACCTGATCGGGCGGCGGCGGGGGCTGGCCGCGCCGCCGAGGTCGGGACTACGGTTCCACGCACCGCGGAACGGGTGTTCGGCCGGGATCCACCATGCACGAGCGCACCGTCCACCTCCCCTTCCGCATCCACCTCCGGGGCACGCTCTCGGGGATCCGGCGCGGCCGCAACGACCCGACGTGCCGCTTCGGCACCGACGGCATCTGGCGGGCCAGCCGCTCGCCGGCGGGCCCGGCCACCGTCCGGCTCGTCCCCGACGGCGACCGGGTGGTGGCCACCGCGTGGGGGGAGGGCGCCGAGGCCGCGCTCGACGCGGTGCCGAACCTGGTCGGCGTCCACGACGACGACGAGGGCTTCGAGCCGCACCACCCGCTCGTGGCCCGGCTCTGGCGCGACTTCGGCGACCGCCGGGTCCCCCGGTCCGGCGCCGTGGTCGAGGCGCTCATGTCGTCGGTCCTCGAGCAGCGGGTCACGGCGTTCGAGGCCCGTCGGGCCCAGCACCAGCTCGTGCACCGCTGGGGCGAGCCCGCGCCAGGGCCCACCGACCTCCTGCTGCCGCCGGACCCGGAGGCCGTCGCCGGCGTGGCGTACTACGACCTGCACGTGCTCGGCGTCGAGAAGAAGCGGGCCGACACCCTGCGCCGGGTCGCCGCCAACGCCCGTCGCCTGGACGCCCTGGCCCTGCTCCCGCCGGCCGAGGCCCACCAGCGGCTGCGCGAGATCACCGGCGTGGGGCCCTGGACGGCGGCCGAGGTCGCGCTCGTGGCCCTCGGCGACCCCGATGCCGTGCCCGTGGGCGACGACCACCTCCCGTCCGACGTCACCTACGCCCTCACCGGCGTGGCCGTCGACGACGACGACGCCATGCTCGAGGCCCTGGCGCCCTTCGACGGCCAGCGCGGCCGGGTGCTGCGCCTGGTGGCGGCGGCCCGCCTGCGGGCACCGCGGCGCGGCCCGCGCTACGCACCCCGCGACATCCGCAAGGCCTGAGCCGCGCCGGGTGGCCCGAGCTCGGCGTCGCCCTGTGGACAACTTCCGCAATCCACAGGGTTGACCCCCTCGTTCCCCACACGGCACCCGTCGTACCGTGCAGGGGCGCCACGAGGAGGACGTCGATGTCGAGCTACCAGATCACCCTGAAGGACCGCTCGACCGAGCGGGTCGACGGTGCCGACGCGTACCAGCAGGAGGGGCCGATGACCACGTTCTTCCGGACCGGCTCCGGCCGCGACCTCGTCGACACCTGGAGCACGCGCGTGGCCAGCTACCGCACCGCCGAGCTCCTCGCCGTCCGCCGCCTCGAGCCGACCGCCCCGGTCATGACCGAGCGGGCACCGCACCACGAGGCCGACCGCCGCCCCGGCTGCCAGGCGTCCACCACCGGGGCGCGCGCCCGCGCCATCCTGGGCTGATGTCGCTCGCCGAGCCCGTCCCCGCCACCCAGACCTTCGCCTGCCCCCGCTGCGCCGGCGAGGTCACCGAGGCCTGGTACGGCCCGTGCGGGTCGTGCCGCGAGGTCCTGCGGGCCACGCTGGGGGGCGAGGCCCGCACGGTCGAGCAGGCCGACTACGTGCCGAAGATGAACGTCACCCCCAACGCGGTGGCCACCAAGGACTGAACCGGTCCGGTCAGCGTCGAGGCCGCTCCGGCGCCCGACCGTTCTCGGGGTCGATGTGGTGCTGTGCGGACCGGATCCACCCCGAGAAGCGCCCGGCCTCACGCCGGCGGCAGCTGCTCGAAGACCACCACGGTGGCCGGCTCGAAGGCGTCGCCCAGCTGGGTCAGGGCCCGGGGCTGGCGCCCGCCGGCGGCGATGGCGTTGTAGACCGCCGGGCACGCCTCCTCGTGGGTGGTGTAGGTGGAGCTGTACACCAGGAAGATGCGGCGGCCCTCGGCCCGGCGGAGCAGCTCCTCGGCGAAGCGCTGGGGGCTGGCCTCGGCCAGGCGCTCCTTGTAGTCGACCCAGTCGACCCGCTCGGGCCGGCCGAACGACGGGTACGTCACCTGCTCGAAGCCGTCGCCCAGCAGGCGGGAGGTCGACGGCCCGAGCTGGTCCGGGCAGTACACGACCACGTCGCCGGGCTCGCCGGCCGCCTCGATGGCCTCCACCGAGCGGCGGGCGTCCGACCGGTCGGTGACGACGTTGCGCACGCCGCCGATGCCGCCGAGCAGCAGGAGCACGCCGAGCGCGCCGACGACGAGCGGCCGGCTCCGGAGGCGGTCGAGGCCGAGGGCGGCCAGGAGGATCACGAACGGGAAGAACACGGCGGCGTAGCGGGTGGCGTAGGTGGCGCTGGTGGCGTAGCCGACGACGCAGGCGAGGGCGAGGATGCCGGTGATCAGCACGGCGAACGGCCGGGCCTCGAGCCGGGTGCGGACGTCGAGGGCGACGGTGTAGCGCCCCGTCGCCCGACCGAACACGCCCAGCACCACTGCGACGGCCAGCAGCCACCCGAGGAGCACCGCCTCGGCGAGGGGCCCGCCGCCGAGGTCGGCGATCGTGCCGGTGACCATCTCCGTGGGGCGCAGCGGGCGGGCCCACGGCGTGCCGGTGTGGCTGCTCTGGTAGAGCAGGTTGGGCACCCACGGCAGGAAGAGCACGCCGCCCACCACGAAGGCGCCCAGCACCTTCAGCGTGGCGGCGAGGTCGTCGGCCTGGCCGTGGCGCCGCTCGCGCCACGCCCGCACGGCGAGGGCGGCGCCGGCGACCGCCAGCAGCCACATGGCCCAGTAGTGGGTCCAGAGGAGGGCGCCGGCCACGACAGCCACCGCGCCGAGGCGCCACAGGGCCGGCGCGCGGAGCGCGTCGTCGACCAGGAGCCAGCCGACGAGCGACAGCACTGCGACCATCGCGTACATGCGCGTCTCGGTGCCGTAGCGGATGGCGAACGGGGACAGGGCGAGGAGGGCGACGGCGAACCAGGCCACCCGGCGGCCGCCGAGGCGCCGGCCGGCGATCCAGGTGAGCGGCAGGAGGGCGACCGCCCACAGCCCGGAGAAGGCCCGGACGGCGACCGAACCGGTGCCGAACAGGTCCATCCACCCGTGGAGCAGGACGTAGTAGAGCGGGGGGTGGCCGTCGACGCGGAGCGCGTCGGGGATCTCGCCGATCGGCAGCCGGGCGATGTTCACGCTCAGCGCCTCGTCGAGCCAGAGCGGCGAGCGGGCGACGAAGCGCAGCACCACCCCGATGACCAGCGCGGCGCCGATCAGGGCGACCACCGGCCAGCGCCACGGACCCCACCCGGTGGTGGTGTCGTGGGGATCGGGTTCGACGGCAGCCACGAGCGGCGACGCTACCTCCCGACCCCCCGCCCCCCACGGCATGGTGGCCAGCCGGGCGGCTCGCGACGGCCGTGGCGAAATGCGGGCGCCCCCCGACCGGTCCGGTAGCTTCGGAGCCGTCGCGCGCCG
>DATAGR010000212.1:0-5721 GCA_036263575.1 Aquihabitans sp.
GACGGCGGTCGCACCAGCTCCGGAGCACCCTCGACCACCCGGGTCGCCACGCCGGAGCCGCACCCGGGCCCGGTGCTCGACGCCGACCCGTTCGCGCTCGGCGTGGCGTCGGGGGACCCGCTCCCCGACGCCGTGGTGCTCTGGACCCGCCTGGCGCCCGAGCCGCTGGCTGACGACGGCGCCGGCGGCATGCCCGACGACGACGCCGAGGTGGCGTGGGAGGTGGCCGTCGACGACGCGTTCGAGGAGCTGGTGGCGGCGGGGGTCGCCACGGCCACCGCCGCGCACGGTCACGCCGTGCACGTCGACGCCACCGGCCTGCGCCCCGGCACCGCGTACCGGTACCGCTTCCGCTACGCGGACTGGACCAGCCCCGTCGGCCGCACGGCCACGCTGGCGGACGGCTCGCCCGACCGCTTCGGGCTCGCCGTCGTGAACTGCCAGATGCGCGAGTCGGGGCGCTACGGCGCCTACCGGCACCTGGTCGACGAGGACGTCGATGCCGTGCTCCACCTCGGCGACTACATCTACGAGTACCCGGCCGGCGACGGCGAGGGGGCCCCGAAGCCCAACCGCTACCTCACCACGCTCGCCGACTACCGGCTGCGCTACGCGTCCTACAAGGTCGACCCGCACCTGCAGGCCGCGCACGCCCGCTTCCCGTTCGTGGTGACGTGGGACGACCACGAGGTCGCCAACAACTACATGGGCGACGTGCTCCCGGAGGACGCCGACGAGGCGGTCGGCCGGGAGCGCAAGGCGGCCGCGTACCAGGCGTGGTGGGAGCACCTGCCCGTGCGCCTCGACCCGCCGGACGGCGCCGACCTTGCCGTGTACCGCGACCTCGCCGTCGGCGACCTCGTCCGCCTCCACGTCCTCGACGAGCGCCAGGACTCGGCGGTGCCCCCGTGCCGGACCGACCGGGCGTCGACGCTCACGGACGAGGGCGATTGCGAGGCCCGCCTCGGCGAGGATCGCAGCCGACTCGGTGCGGCCCAGGAGGGCTGGCTGGCCGACTCGCTCGGCCGCGGCGGCGTCACCTGGAACCTGCTCGGCAACCCGGTGGTGCTCGCGGGCGTGGACGCCGGCACCGACGAGGGCAGCTACTACCTCGACACCTGGGACGGCTTCCCGCAGGCGCGCGAGCGCCTGATCGCCCAGCTCGCCGACGTGTCGAACCCGGTGGTGCTCACCGGCGACTACCACGCCGGCATGGTGCTCGACGTCCACGCGCGGCCCTTCGAGGCCTCGAGCGCGGTGGTGGCGCCGGAGTTCATGGCCCCGCCGATCTCGTCGATCCTGTTCCCGGCCGACGTCTCGGCCCGCACGCCGCAGCTGCGCCAGCAGCACGACGCCCACGGCTACCTGACCGTCGAGGTGACCCCCGAGGCGCTGACGGCGACGTTCCGGACGATCGAGGACGTGACCGACGAGGCGACGCCGATCGCAACCGCCGCCACCTGGACGGTGCGGGCCGGCGATCCCGTGGCCACCGAGGCCTGAGGCTCAGGCGCCGCCGGCCACCCGGCCCCGCCAGTCCTCGAGGAGGTCGGCGAGGGTCTGGTCCATCGAGATCGCCGGCTCCCACCCGGTGGCGGCGGTGAGCCGGTCGTGGCTGCCCCGCAGGACGGGGAGGTCGACGGGGCGCAGCAGGGACGGGTCGGTCTCGAAGCGCAGCGGGACGCGGGCCTGGGCCAGCAACCGGTCGGCCAGGTCCTGCACGGCGAGGTCGACGCCGGAGCAGACGTTGTAGACCTCGCCGGCCCGGCCGTGCTCGACGAGCAACCGGTAGGCGCGCACGACGTCGCGGACGTCGGTGAAGTCGCGGCGGGGGGAGAGGTCGCCGACGGTGAGCACCTCGCCGCCGTCGCGCTCGGCCCGGGCGATGCGCGACGCCAGGGCCGGGGCCACGAACTGATCCCCCTGCCCGGGGCCGAGGTGGTTGAACGCCCGGACCCGCAGCACGGGGAGGCTCCGGCCCAGCCACGCCTGCAGCCCGAGGTAGTCGGCCGCCACCTTGGAGGCCGCGTAGGGGCTGGCCGGCCGCAGCGGCGACTCCTCGGTGAGCGGCAGCTCGGACGGCGTGACGATGCCGTACACGTCGGCGCTGGAGACGGCGAGCACCCGCTCCACGCCGGCCTCGGAGGCGGCGCCCAGCACGTTGAGCGTGCCCTCGGCGTTGGCCCGGAAGGCCTCGACCGGCGCCTTCCACGACCCGCCCACGTCGGCCCAGCCGGCGAGGTGGTAGATCACCGACGGGGCGACCTCGCGGACCAGGCCGCCGACGGCGGCGGCGTCGGTGATGTCGATGCCGCCGTCGGTGCGGTCGACGCCGATGACGTCGTCGCCCGACGCCTCCAGGTGGGCGACCAGGTGCCGTCCGACGAAGCCGTGCGCGCCGGTGACGAGGGCCCTGGTGGGAGACATGGGCGCCGATCCTAGGGGAGGCCCCCGACCCGGCCGATCGGTGCCCCGGCCGGTCGGTCGGTGCCCCGGCCGGTCGGTCGGGCGCCGGTATGCTCGCCGCTCGTCCGCCGCCCGGACGTCCCCGTCCCCGTCGCGAGGCCCCGCAGCGTGCCGCTGTCCACACCGAGCCGAGGCCGCCTCGTCGTCGACGGGCGACCGCTGGTCGACGAGCACTTCAGCGGGATCGGGCACTACACGATGTCGCTGCTCCAGGCGCTCGACGAGCTGCTCGCCGACGAGGTCGCCCTCGACGTCCGCCTGGCGGTCCCGGCCGCGCGCGTCGGGCACCTCGCACGCTTCGGCCTGCGCGCCATCCGCCCCCTCGCCATGCCCGTCACCTACACGCACCTGCGGCGCCTCACCGAGCAGGGGCGGTTGCCGGTGATGGACCGCTTCCTCGGCCGGGGCACGTACTTCTTCCCGAACTACGTGCGCTGGCCGCTCGGGCGCTCGCGGTCCATCACCGCGGTCCACGACCTCTCCTTCGAGAAGGTCGCCGACTCGGTGGACGGGCCCAACGCCGTGTTCCTGCGGCGGGAGGTCCGCAACAGCGTCGAGCGCTCCGACCTCGTCACCGCGCTCACCGCCACCATGGCCGACGAGATCGCCGACCACTACGGGGCCGACCGCGAGCGCATCAGCGTCGTCGGCTGCGCGGCCGACCGCCGGCGCTTCTACAAGCGATCCGAGCGCGAGGTGGCCGAGGTCAAGGCCGCCTACGGCGTGTTCGGCGACTACGTCATCTCGGTGGGCAACATCGAGCCGCGCAAGAACCAGATCCGCCTCATCGACGCCTTCTGCGCCCTCCCGGCCGACCTCACCGACCACCTCACCCTGGTGCTCGTGGGCGCGGGCGCGTGGAACGAGGCGCTGATCCACGCCCGGGTCGACGCCGCCCTCGCCGCCGGGTACCGGGTCCGGCTGCTGCTCGGCACCGTGGCCGACGACGACCTGCCGGCGCTCTACACGGGCGCCCGCTGCTCGGCGTACCCGAGCATCTACGAGGGCTTCGGCATGCCGCCGCTCGAGAGCATGGCGTGCCGGACGCCGGTGCTCTGCAGCGACCGGTCCGTGCTGCCCGAGGTGGCCGGCGGCGCCGCCGTGCTCGTGGACCCGACCGACCAGGTGGCGCTCACCGCCGGGCTCGAGCACCTGCTGCGCCTGGACGCCGAGGCGCGTGCCGACCTCGTGGCCCGGGGCCTGGCCAACGTCGACCGCTACGACTGGACCGACGCGGCACGGGCCCTGGTCGACGCCGTGCGCGCCGTCGAGGTGGCCCGATGAGGATCGGCGTCGACCTCCGGGCCATGCAGGTGGGCCACCAGCTCCGCGGGATCGGCGAGGTCCTGCGGCAGGCGTGCGTGCAGCTCGACCGCCGGCTGCCCGCCACCGACGCGTTCGTGGGCTTCCACGACCCGCCCGGGCCGCCGGTGGGTCCGGTGCTGCAGCGCGTGCTGCCGTCGGGGCGGCCGGCCACCACCGTCGACATGCCCCCGGCCGCCGGGCGCCTCGGCCGCGTGCGCGACAACCTCTCGCCCGAGCAGGTCGCCACCATGGGCGAGGCCTGCGACGTGCTGCTCCAGTTCGACTTCCAGCTCGGCGTGCCGAGCAGCGTGCCGACCGTGCTGGTGGTGCACGACCAGATCCCGCTCGTCCTCGGTGACCGCTACCCGGCGACGTACTGGCCCCACTACGGCGCGGCGCGACGCGCCGGCCTGGGCCACCGCGTCGCCGCCGAGCGGGCGCTGCGGCGGAAGGTCTACGAGCGCAACCTCGCCAACGGGCTGCGGCGCGCCGCCCACGTCGTCGCCAACTCGGCGCACACGGCGCGCACGACCCTCGACTTCGCCCACGAGCACGGCGTCTCCGACCTCGACGATCGCCTGCAGGTCGCGCTCCTCGGCCACGAGCCGCCGTCGGAGGTGGCACCGCTCAACGTCATGGAGCGCGACCGCGTCGAGGCGCTCGGGCTCGACCGGACGCCGTACCTGCTCTACGTGGGGGGCGTCGACGACCGGCGGCGCGTCGACCTCCTGGTGGCCGCGTTCAACGAGCTGCGGGCCCGTGGGCGCGAGCTCGGCCTCGTGCTCGCCGGCGACTCCTTCGCCACCGTGTCGGGGATCGGCGTCGAGCGCACCCGGCAGGCGGTCGCGACGTCGTCGTACCGCCACGACATCCACCTCCTCGGCTTCGTGAGCGAGGCGGAGCGGGCCTGGCTCTACGGGCGGGCGGCAGCGGTGGCGTTCCCCAGCGAGCACGAGGGCTTCGGGCTCCCCGTGATCGAGGCGCTCGCCGTCGGCGCGCCGGTCGTGGCGTTCGAGGGCACGGCCGTCGACGAGGTCTGCGGGCCCAACGGCGAGCTGGTGGCGCCGGGTTGGCGGCCGCTGGCCGACGGCCTCGACCGCGTGCTGGCCCGACCGAGCGACGAGCGCGAGCGCCTCGCCGCCGCCGGCCGGGCGTGGGCCGCCGGGTTCACGTGGGACGCCCTGGGCGCCGCCCTCGCCGGGCACGTCGAGGCCCACCGCCCCACCTGAGCGGGCCGCCGGGCGTGGGGGTCAGCGCCAGGCGAGCAGGGCCATGTCGCCGCTGCCGAAGATGAGCGACTCGAGGTCCGCGGCGAGCTCCGGCGCGTCGTCGCGACCCCGGAACGACAGGGGCACCTCGTGGAGCGGGCGCAGCTCCGTCGTGGCGAAGCCGGCCTCGTCGGCCAGGAACTCGAGGAACGCCGGGTGGACCGGGCGCTCGTGGGTGGGGTCGACCCAGAAGTTGGTGGCGGCGGTGCCGATGCTGAGGGCGTTGGGCGTCTCGAGCACCAGCAGGCCGCCCTCGGCCAGCACCCGGCGGGCCTCGAACACGAGTCGCACCTGCAGGTCGAGCGGCAGGTGCTCGACCACGTGCATGGCCAGCACGGCGCGCTGGGAGCCGTCGTCCTGGGCGTCGAGCCAGCGGAACAGGTCGTCCTCCGCGAACAGCCGGTCCTCGCCGTCGGCCACCTGGCCGTGGTTGGAGTCGACGCCGACGGCGGCGATGCCGGCGCCGTCGAGGAGGCGCACCAGCTCACCGCGCCCGCAGCCGAGGTCGGCGACCGGGAGGTCCGGGTGGGGGAGGCCCTCCACCAGCGCCAGGTAGTCCTCGCGCTGGCGGTCGGTGATGTCGGCGGGCGTGCCGCGGTGGCGGTCCTCGAAGGCCCGGTACAGGAGGTCGAAGCTCGGCGACGGGTGGGCGAAGGCGGGCGCCCGGCGGCTGCCCCCCGGC
>DATAGR010000213.1:0-8444 GCA_036263575.1 Aquihabitans sp.
AAGACGCGGCTCGTGCAGGAGGTCGTGGACCGCGGCGACGTGGGCGAGACCGTGGTGGTCGGCCTGGCACCGGTGGGCGTCGGCGAGGAGCTGGCCGCCCGGGTCGCCGGCGCCGTCGGGCTGCAGGCCGCGCCGGAGGGCGCCGAAGCCGCGTTGGTGGACCGCCTCGCCCACCGCCAGGTCACCCTCGTGCTCGACAACTGCGAGCACGTGGCGGGGGCGGTCGCCCGGCTGGTGGAGCGCGTGCTCGGTGCGGGCGACGGCGTTCGCGTCCTGGCCACGTCACGGGTCCGCCTCGGGGTGGCCGGCGAGCAGGTCCTGCGCCTCGGCCCCCTGGCCCCCGCCGACCAGGCCGAGCTCTTCTGCGACCGGGCGGCGCTGCAGCGGCCGGGTTTCGAGCCCGCGCCCGCCGACCGGCCCGTGATCGAGTCGATCTGCCGGCAGCTCGACGGGCTGCCCCTGGGCCTGGAGCTCGCCGCCCGGCGCGAGGGCGTCTTCGGGCTGGCCCAGCTCGACGCCCAGCTGGCCGACGGGCTGCAGGCGATCGAGCCCGGCGACGACGAGGGCGGCCGGGGCGTGGTCGCCGCGGTCGGCTGGTCGTACCGCCTGCTGCGCTCCGGCGCCCGGGCCCTCTTCGACCGGCTGGCGGTGTGCCGGGGCGGGTTCCCGCTGGAGGCGGTCGCCGCCCTGGCGCCTGAGGCGACGACGAACCCCCACGCGTCGCTCGCCGAGCTGGTCGACGCGTCGCTCGTCGAGGTCGACCTCGCCGCCGAGCCGCCGCGCTACCGCCTCCTCGAGGTCATGCGCCGGGTGGCGCTCGGCCACCTCGACGCCGACGGGCTGGCCGAGGCCCGGCGCGCCCACCGGCGCTGGGTCCTGCGCCACGTCGAGCGCTGCTTCGCGCTGCAGGCCGAGCGGGATCCGGCATCGAGCGCCCTGCTCCGGCGCGAGCGGTCGAACGTCGTCGCCGCGCTGTCCGTCGATGACCTCGCCGACCTCCTCGAGGTCGGTCGCCTCGCCGCGCTGGTCGGGCTGCTCGACGCCGATGACCCCCAGCTGGAGCTGAACGAGCAGCTCCGCCGCCTGGAACCGTGGGCGGGCGGCGATGACGAGGCGGCTGCGCTGTGCGCCGTCGGGTGCGGTGCCGCCACGTGGCTCCGAGGGGACACGACCCGAGCGGTCCCGCTGCTCGACCACGCCCTCGAGGTGCTGCCACCCGAGCACCCGCACCGCTGGATCGGCCACCTCTGCCGCATCTCGAGCTGGCTGTTCATCGGGGACGTCGAGGCGGTGGAGGCGGACGCGGCGCGCGTCCTGGCCGGCGGGTCGGCACCGCCGTGGGGCCGGGCGACGGCCGTCTGCAGCGCCGCGCTCGTGAACACGTACCGGGGCTTGGTCGAGCGGGCCGGGTGGTGGATGGACGAGCACGCCGCCCTGCTCGACGACGTCGGCCGCGTCGACGGGTTCACCTCCTTCACCCGGGCCGACGTGGTGTCCGCGACCGATCCCGAGCGGGCCCTCGCCTGGTACGACGACGGGCACCGGGTCGCCGTCGAGCGGGGGCAGACCTACAACCGGGCCATCAACGGCGTCGGGCGCACGTCGGTGCTGGTGCGCCTCGGCCGTGGGGCCGAGGCGGCTGCCGCCGGCTCGGCCACGATCGCCTTCGCGGCCCGCATCGGGATGTGGCCGCAGGTGTGGACGTCGGTGCGGACGCTCACGCCGCTCCTCGTGGCCGTCGGCGAGCCGGCCGCCGCCGCCGTGCTCCTGACCGCGGCGGCGGAGGACCCCCTGTCCTCGGAGGTGCTCGAGGTCGACGGCGCGATCCTCGACGGCGTCTGGGCCGCCATCCGCCTCCAGCTCGCCGCTCCCGAGGTCGAGGAGGCCCGCCGCGTCGGGCGCCACCTCGACCGGTCGCAGGCCGCCGCGCTGGCGGTCGAGGTGCTGACCCGCCACGCCTGACCGGCAGCACCCGGCCGGGGGCGCGGGCGAGCCCGGCGCCGAGGTGGCGCCGGGCTCGGGGAGGGAGTTGGGTGGGTGCTCAGTCCCAGCGCAGCTCGCCGCCGGCGTCGCCCGGCGAGGACGCCGCCCGGCCGGACGACACGACCAGCCGCAGCCGCCGGCTGTGGGCGTAGCTGCTGGTCGGTCGGCCGGCGAGGCGCTCCCGCAGCAGCGCGGCGGCCAGGTCCTCCTGGCCGGCGGCGACGGCCGAGTCGACCAGGGTCCGCTGGATGACGTCGCGCTGGGCGTTGGAGCCGCCGAAGGCGTTGAGCCGGTTCCGGACCGGGAGCAGCTCGCTCACCACGTCGTCGTGGCGCCCTTCGGCGTGGGCCACGATGGCCCGGGCGGCGGGGAGGCCGGCCTTGGCGGTCATGATCCGGTTGGACGTGGCGCCCGGCCCGTCGGCCAGCGAGCGGGCCAGCCGGTCGACCACGCGCCGGGCCTCGACGATCCGACCGGCGCCCACGAGCGCCATGGTGGCGTGGACGTCGTTGAAGACGTACCAGGGGTAGGCCTCGGTCTGGGCCCGCCAGGCGTCGGCGACGTCGGCGAAGCGGTCCCCGACGTCGACGCCGTCGAGGTGCAGGCGCCAGAGCATGGCGCTGGCGTCGACGAGCTCCAGCGGCTGGCCCGGCGCACCGGCCTGGCGCACCCGGCCGTCGTAGAGGCGCAGGACGTCGTCGATGCGGCCGAGCTCCAGGTGGTACAGCGCCAGGTGCCACGAGAGGTGCACGCCGAAGATGGTCCCCTCGCTCCAGTCGTCCTCGCAGTAGGTCATGAACGCGACGCCCCGCTCGGTCTCGCCCCGCATCTCGTGGACGTGGGCCACGGCGTGGATGGCCCACACGTCGTCGGGGTGGGCGTCGATCGCCGCCATGCCGTCGCGCTCGGCATCGTCGTAGGTGCCGCACTCCTCCAGGCCGAAGGCGTGCATGCCGAGCAGGTACGGCCGGTGCGGGTGGTGCGGGTCGAGGGCGCCGAGCGACCGGCGGATGCGGTCGCGCAGGTTGGCGGCGTCGCCGACGAAGAAGTCGAGCTGGTGGCCGACCAGCAGCGCCAGCAGGTCGGTCGGCCACCGCACGAGCAGCTCGTCGAGCGCCCGGCCGGCGGCGTGCCACTCGCCCGCCAGCCACCGGTCGATGGCGACGGCGTGGGCCTGCTCGCGCTCGTTCTTGGGCTGCTGGGCCAGGGCGGCGGCGAAGCCGCGGGCGTCGTCGAGGGCGCCGACATCGGTGGCCGTGAGGCAGAGGTAGGCGCCGTAGATCGCCGTCATCGGCGCGTGGGCGTGGTGGGTCATCAGCTCCTCGAGCGAGACGAGGGCGTCCTGGCGGTAGCCGAGCAGGCGCTCGATCGCCCGGTCGTAGGCGGCGATCGCCTCGGCGCCGCCCGTCATGGCGTTGCCGTGGACGTCGACACCGGCCGTTGCCGAGGACGAGGTCGTGGGGTGGGTGATGGTCATGGTGCGGTTCCTTCGCGTGGTCTGTGGGTGTGGGTGGGGTGGGGTCGGGGCGCGACGGGCTCAGCCGGTGGCGACCCGGGGCGCGAGGCGCTGGGCCTCGGCGAGGCGTCGGGCCGCGGCCAGGTTCCGCCGGCCGATGGCGCGGCGGGTGCGGGCGGCCCGGGCGATCGCCAGGCGGCGCAGGAGCGCGTCGGGGCGACGCGCCGCCGGACGGGCGGGGAGCGGTGCGAGCGAGCGCAGCGGCGCGCCGTGGTGGTCGGTGACGGTCGCGGTGTCCATGGGACGACCATCCCGGACACCGGTTGCCAGCCCCTTGCCAGGAGCCTGCCGGTCGGTGGCTGGGGGCGCCGTGAGCGGCGCCCCCGCCCGCTACTGGTCCCGGCGCTCGAGGGCGATGACCGGGATGGTGCGGCCCTGGGCCGTCTCCTCGTACCCGGCGAACTGCGGCACGTCGCGCTTCTGGTCCTCCCAGATGCGGTCGCGCTCCTCGCCCTCCAGCACGGTGGCGTGGGCGGGGACGTCGACCTCTTCGCCGACCTCGATGGTGATGTCGGGGTGGGCGCGGAGGTTGTGGAACCAGTCGGGGTGGGTGGGCGCGCCGGCCTTGGACCCGAAGATCACGATGCGGTCGCCGTCGGGCCGGTACATGAGCGGCGTGACCCGCTCGACGCCGCTCTTGGCGCCCCAGTGGTGCACGAGCACCATGGGCGCGCCCTCGAAGGGGCCGCCGACCTTGCCGCCGTTCTCGCGGAACTCGGCGATGATCTTGGCGTTCCAGTCGTTCATGGCGTCGTCGCTCACGGGCCTCACCTCTCGGTCGTCGTGGCCCGGACGGTACCGCCGATCAGCTGGCGAAGTCGGGGACGGCCGCACGGGCCGATTCGGCCCGGCCCTTGGGCTCCTCCCACTCCTCCTGGCGGCCCAGGGCGGTGAGGTCGAGCCAGTAGTAGGAGCCGCCGGTGGACTCGGCCCCCCGGGCGTACTGCGAGTACGTGTGGAAGACGTCGTCGTCGACGCGGAGGAAGCAGCTCAGCCCGGGCTGCTCACCCGACCAGCCCACCCACGCCGGGTTCTCCGCCTCCAGGGCGGCCTGATCGCGGTAGTTGTACTCGACCGGGGCCACGGCGGGGTCGAGCGTGACGTGGAAGTCGTAGTTGAACCGGCTGCCGAACGACGAGTACCAGGGGAACGTCCACCCCTTGGCTCGCTTGTACGCCTCGATCTTCTCGAGCGGCGCCCGGGAGACGAAGGCGAGGGTCGTGTCGCGGGTGTGCAGGTGGTCGAGCAGCCCCTGGGAGACCTCCTCGGCGCCGGCGGTGCAACTCGGGCAGCCCTCGTCCCACTCGGGGTCGAACATGAAGTGGCCCACCACGAGCTGGCGGCGGCCCTCGAACAGGTCGAGCAGGGTGGCCTCGCCGCCCGGGCCCTCGAAGCGGTAGTCCGCCTCGATCCGGACCATGGGCAGCTCCCGGCGCTTGGTGTTGAGGGCGTCGCGCGCCCTGGTCAGGGCCTTCTCCTCGTCGAGGAGGGCGACGCGAGCCGCCCGCCACTCGTCGGCGGAGACGATCTTGGGGAGGGACATGGCGGTGCTCCAGTGGTGGGGGTCACCGGTGGAGACCCGCCGAGGCGCCCGAACTCATCGGTGCCGTGGTCAGCTGGCGGGGTGGACGCGCCGGTGCTCGTCGACGTGGTGGCCCTCGTCGCGCAGGATCGGGGCCTGCGTCGGCACGTGCGAGCAGTACAGGCGGCCGGTCGAGGGGATGACCCGCCACCAGGGGAGGTCCGAGGCGCTGCGGATCACGTTGCCGACCGCCTGGGCGCTCCCCGGGCGGCCGACCTCCTCGGCGATCTCGCCGTAGGTGGCCAGCTCACCGGGGCGCAGGGCGCGCACCGCCTCCACGACGTCGCGCTGGAACGCCGTGGGGCGGTGGTCGTCGGGCCAGGGGGCCGACCGGGGCGGGGGCGGTGCGGTCACGCAGCCGGCGGGGCCCGACCGGTCAGCGGGTCCCGGCGCCGACCAGCTCGCGGGGGACGCCGTCGTCGTCGGGGCCGTCGTGGTCGACCGTGTCGTCCTCGGGCGCGCCCTCGACGTGGATGGTGGGCAGCAGCTTGTCGAGCCAGCGCGGGAGCCACCAGTTGCGGTCACCGAGCAGCTCCATGGTGGCGGGCACGAGGAGCATGCGGACGATGGTCGCATCGAGGAGCACGGCGACCGCGAGGCCGGTGCCCATCAGCTTGATGACCCGGTCGTTCTCCAGGAGGAACGAGCCGAACACCACGACCATGATCAGCGCGGCGGCGGTGATCACCCGGGCGGTGACGGCCAGGCCGTCGGCCACCGCCTCGGCGTTGTTGCCGGTTCGGTCGTACTCCTCCTTCATCCGCGAGAGGAGGAACACCTCGTAGTCCATCGAGAGGCCGAACACGATGGCGAACAGCATCATCGGGATGAACGGCTCGATCGGTGCCGGGCTGATGTTCGTGATCGACGACAGCCAGCCCCACTGGAAGATGGCCACCACGATGCCGTAGGCGGCGCCGATCGACAGCAGGTTGACGAGGACCGCCTTCAGCGGCACGAGCAGCGAGCGGAACACGGCCATGAGCAGGATGAACGACAGCCCGAGCACCACCGTGAAGAAGATGGCGTAGCGCGAGCCCAGGTAGTCGGAGAAGTCGATGCCGCTGGCCACGAAGCTGGTGACCAGGACGTCGAGGCCGGCGCCCTCGGTGGCCGGCGCCAGCGCGTCGCCGCGCAGGTCCCGCACGAGCTCCTCGGTGGCCTCGTCCTGGGGGGCGGTGGTCGGCACCGCGAACCAGCGGGCGACGGAGCGGTCCTCGGTGACGAAGCCCTCGGTCACCAGGCCCTGCGGCGTCACCATCGGGCCGGCGGCGCGGGCCACGCCGGGCGTGGCCTCGATGCGCTCGGTCACGGCGACGAGCTGCTCGTCGGTGGTGCCCTCAGGGAGCTCTGCGACGAGGATCAGCTGCCCGTTGAAGCCGGGCCCGAAGGCGTCGGCCAGCAGGTCGTAGGCCTCCCGCGTGTCGGTGTCCTCGGGGTAGTTGCCCTCGTCGGAGAACCCGAGCCGCAGGCCCAGGACGGGCGCGGCCAGCACGAGCAGGATCAGCAGGCCGCCGAGCGCGCTGAGCCAGGCGTGTCGCTGCACGAAGCGGCTGTAGCGGTACCAGAACGTCTCGCGGGGCGGCTTCTGCTTGCGGGGCGGCAGCTCCTGGTGGAGAGCGGGCACCACGAAGCCGGCGATCACCACGAGGATGGCGACGGGGATGAGGAGCAAGGCGGGGGTGAGGCCGAGGCCGGCGCCCACGAGCGCCACGGCGACCAGGCCGGCGGCGATGAGGCCGCGGCGCCGGGTGACCTCGAGCTTGCTGCCGACGGCGCCGAGCAGGGCGGGCAGCAGGGTGATCGAGGCCAGCAGCGTGAAGGCGACCGCGATGGCCGAGCCGATCCCGATGCCGCGGATGAAGCCGAGGCCCATCACGAGCATGCCGAGGACCGAGATGATCACGGTGATGCCGGCGAAGACGACGGCTCGGCCGGCGGTGTCGAGCGCGTGGCCGGCGGCGTGTTCGGGCTCCATGCCCTTGTGCAGGTCCTCCCGGAAGCGGGTGACGATGAAGAGGGCGTAGTCGATGCCCACGCCGAGGCCGAGCATGATCGCCACCGTCGTGGTGAAGTCCGGCATCGGGATGAGGTTCGAGACGATGCCGACCACCGAGACGCCGGCGGCGATGCCGGCGAGGGCCATGCCGATGGGCAGGCCCATGGCGAGCACCGAGCCGAAGGCGATGATGAGGATGACGATGGCGAAGCCGATGCCGATGATCTCGGACTCCGGCGGCTCGAACTCGGCGAAGAACTGCCCGCCCAGGTAGACGTGCTCGAGCCCCTCGGTCTCGGGGATCAGCTCCCGGGTGTCCTCGGCGTACTTCTGGGCGTCGGAGAACTCGGTGTCGCCGGGCATGTTGACCGTGGCGTAGGCGACCCGCCCGGCGTACTCGCCCTCGCCGGCGATCTGCTGGGGGTTCTCGTAGGGGCTGTCGACGGAGATGGCGCCCTCGGCGCCGACGCCCTCGATCCCCTCGAAGAAGGAGGTCATCGTCTCCTGGATGCGGGCGTTGCGCACGCCGCCGTCGACCTCGGGGTCGACCTCGAACACGACCGAGGCCGTGGCCTCGCCGGTCTCGCCCCCGAACTCCTCCATGAGGTCGAAGCCGCGAGTGGACTCGCTCTTGAAGTCGCCGAAGCTGTCGGAGTAGCCGGTGCCGATGGCGCCGCTCAGGCCGCCGATCACCACGATCGTCCCGACCCACGCCAGGATCACGAGCCAGTGGCGCCGGTAGCAGAAGCGGCCGAGGCGGCGGAGCGAGGAGGGCTTCCCGCCCGACCGGGTGGAGGCCGAGGGGGAGGACGTGGTGGACGGCATGGTGCAGCCTCGGGGAGTCGATGTGTCGTGAGCCGGCCGATCGGGGGGTCCCGCAGGGATCGGTCGTGGATGGAACCGGTTCGGAGCCCGGAACTCATCGGTCGTCGCCCGATTGTCGCCCACACGGGGTCGTCCGGCCAGTGACGCCCGGCACCCTGCGGCCGTCGCCGTTCAGCCCTTGGCGTCGGACCAGCGGTCGATGACGGCGATGTCGGCGACGAACCGCACCGAGCCGTCCGGGGCCCAGCGCCGGGCCGCCTCCTGCAGGCAGTCGTCGACCAGGCGGGCCGCCGCGTCACCGTGCTCGACCGGTGCGTGCACGAGGAGCTCGTCGTGGAGGCAGAGGACGATCCGGGCGTCGAGGCCGAGCGCCCGGGCCCGCACCGTCGCCGCCCACGCCTTGAACAGCTCGGCGGCCGCGCCCTGCACGAGCGCGTTGCGGCCGTAGCGGCCGCGTGCCGCGGCCCGGGCCCGGGCCTGGCGGTCGTCGGCCCCCGACGGCGAGCCGCCCATGCGGATCAGCCGGCCGCCGTGCGTGC
>DATAGR010000214.1:0-10387 GCA_036263575.1 Aquihabitans sp.
GTTCGCATCGGTCGGCGCGGTCGCCGTCCTCGCCGCGGTGGTGGCGATCGGGGCCCCGCGAGCGCCCGGCTACCTCCGAGCCAGCGACGCCGAGGCGGTGGAGGGCGCGCTCCGCCCCGCCGTCGCGCCTCCGTCGAGTGCCGGCGCGGCGCCGGCGACCGCGCCGACCACGACGGCGACCAGGGTCCTCTCGGCGACGACCCTGCCGACGCCGGCCCCTTCGCTGCCGGCCCCCGGCACCACGCCGTTCGACCCGACCCTGCCGCAGCTCGTGCCCGACGACGCCTCGGCCGATCCCGCCGGCCGGCACGGCCGCGACCTGCGGGTGATGGTGGCCGGCGACTCGGTCGGCTGGACGTTGGCCAGGTACGCGGGCCCCCACCTCGAGGCCCCGGTGCGCATCGACAACCGGGCGCTGGTCGGCTGCGGCGTCATGCCCGGTGACGCCCAGATCGTGGCCCGCAAGACCGGCGCCACGGCGTACCCGGGCCTGTGCGAGGAGGCCCCCGAGGCCGACCGGCTCGGGATCGCCGGCCGGCCCGACGTCGTGCTGCTCTGGGTCGGCGCCTGGGAGATCTACGACCACCGGTACCAGGACACGATCTACCGGGCCGGCACCCCCAAGGCGGCGACGCTGGTGGAGGAGCGCATCCAGCTCCGCATCGACCGGTACCGCACCGCCGGGCTGCCGACGGTCCTGTCGCTCCTGCCGTGCTTCACCGACGGGGAGGCCGCCTTCGACGACAAGCGGCTGTTCCTCGAGCGCCTGGACGAGGAGCGGGTCGAGTGGGTGAACGACCGGGTCCGCGCCGTTGCAGCCCGCAACCTGGGTTGGGTGCGCTTGATCGACCCGCGGGAGGCGTTGTGCACGCCGGACGGCGGCGCCCGTCTGCTTCCCGATGAGGGGCGCCAGGTCCGCATCGACGGCGCCCACTTCGACGAGGGCTCGGCGCCGTGGCTGTGGGACACCTGGCTGGCCGGGCAGCTGGCCGCGGCCCTGCCGCCGCCCGGCTGACGGCACCGCTCGGGCGGGTCAGACGCCCCAGCGGGACTGGCCGAAGCGGTAGCCGACCGACCGCACGGTGGCGATGAGGCTGGCGTGCTCCTCGCCGAGCTTGGCGCGCAGGCGCCGGATGTGGACGTCGACCGTGCGCGCCCCGCCGTAGTACTCGTAGCCCCAGACCCGGCTCAGCAGCGTCTCGCGCGTGAAGACCTTGCCGGGGTGCTGGGCGAGGAACTTGAGCAGCTCGTACTCCATGTACGTGAGGTCGAGCGGCGTGCCGGCGATCGCGGCCTGGTAGGTCTCGAGGTTCAGCACCAGGTCGGCGTACTCCACCAGCTCGGGTGCGGTGCCCGAGCCGGCCCGCCAGAACAGGTGGCGCAGGCGCGCCTCCAGCTCGCGCGGGTGGAAGGGGTCCAGGCAGAAGTCGTCGTAGAGCTCGTCGCGGAGGTCGAGCTCGTCGAGGCGGTTGCCGCCGATCAGCAGCAGGAGCGGCTCGACCGGGAGGTCGCCCTTGCGGATCGCGCGGCACAGGCCCCATGCGGCGTCGCTCTGCTCGCCGACGACCACGATGGCGCCGCCCCACCCGTCGTCGGGCGTCTCGCTGATCGCGGTGCGCTCGTCGCCGACCGGCTTCCACGTGTGGCCGCCGAGGTCGAGCAGGCGAGCCAGCTCGGGCGGCGGCGGGTCGGGGTGGACGAGCAGCGGTTCCACGACGTCACCAGGTCGGCAGGTAGCGGAGGAGCTCGAACGGGGTCACCTGCGCCTTGTACTCGGCCCACTCGGCCCGCTTGTTGCGGAGGAACCACTCGAAGATGTGGTCGCCGAGCGTCTCGCGCACGAGCGTCGAGCCCTCCATGGCGTCGAGCGCCTCGGCCAGGGACTGCGGCAGGTCGGGCACGTCGGCCTTCGCCTGCTCCCGGGGTGACGACTCGAGGTACGGCGTCGCCTCGTCGGGGAGCGTGTAGCCCTCGGTCACGCCCTTGAGCCCGGCGGCCAGCAGGAGCGAGTACGCGAGGTAGGGGTTCAGGGCGGCATCGGGGGAGCGGTACTCGATCCGCACCGCCTCCTCCTTGCCGACGCGCGTCTCGGGCACCCGCACCAGCGCGGCCCGGTGGTTCCGGGCCCAGGTGATCGAGGACGGCGCCTCGGTGCCGACGATCAGGCGCTTGTAGCTGTTGACGAGCTGGTTCGTGACGGCCGTGATCTCGGCGGCGTGGTGCAGCAGGCCGGCCACGAACGCCTGGCCCGTCTTCGAGAGCAGGTACGGCTCGGCGGGGTCGTGGAAGGCGTTGCCGTCGCCCTCGAAGAGCGAGAGGTGCGTGTGCATGCCCGAGCCCTGCACGTCGCGCAGCGGCTTCGGCATGAACGTGGCGTGCACGCCCTGGCTGAGCGCCGTCTCCTTCACGACCAGGCGCAGGGTCATGACGTTGTCGGCCATGGTCAGCGCGTCGGTGTGGCGCAGGTCGATCTCGTGCTGGCTCGGGCTGTCCTCGTGGAACGAGTACTCCACCGGGATGCCGAGGGCCTCGAGGTGGTGGATCGTGCGCCGGCGCAGGTCCGAGGACACGTCGGCGGTGGTGAGGTCGAAGTAGGACCCCGTGTCGAGCGGCTGGAGCGGCTTCGTGGGGTCGTTGTCCTTGAAGTAGAAGAACTCCACCTCGGGGCCGACGAAGAACGAGTAGCCCTGCTCGCGTGCGGCGTCGAGGTTGCGGCGCAGCACCTGACGCGGGTCGCCGGCGAACGGCTGGCCGCCGAGGGTGGTGAGGTCGCAGAAGATCCGTGCCGTCGTCTCGCCCTTGGCGTCCCACGGGAGGATCTCGAACGTGCCGGCGTCGGGCCGGGCCAGCACGTCGCTCTCCTGGCGGCGGCTGAAGCCGTCGATCGCCGAGCCGTCGAAGAGCATGCCGTCCTCGAACGCTCCCTCCAGCTCGGCGGGCGAGATGGCGAACGACTTGAGCTGGCCGAGCACGTCGGTGAACCAGAGCCGGATCAGCCGGACCCCGCGCTCCTCGACGGTGCGCAGCACGTACTCCTTCTGGCGGTCCACGGCGCCATCCTGTGGTGCGGGCGTCGATCCGGGCAACCCACGCCCGGCCCTGTTCACGTTGCGTTCACGATCGCGAAGCGGCCGAGCGCGACGGAGGGGTGGGCTCGTCGCCCACCCCTCCGTCGTCAGCGCTCAGCCGACGGTCAGCAGGTGACCGTGACGTAGAACGGCAGGGAAGCCAGTGCCCCGGCGTCGTTGAACGTCTGGACGAACACCGCGCTGGCGTCGCCGCTGCGGGGCTGGACCGTGGCGTAGCCGTTGGCCGAACCGGCCGCCTCGGCGCCGACGTTGGCGTTGTAGACGCACGAGACGACGTTCCGGTCGAACTCCACCTCGTACTGCCCGGGGGTGACCTGTACGGCGCTCAAGGCGCGGTTGTTGCGGCCGAGGGCGCCGGCCGCGTCGACCTGCGCCCCCAGCTGCTGCTGGTAGTAGCCCTGCACGTCGACCACGAGCTCGGTGGGCCCGCCGAAGTTCTTGACCCGCAGGTCGGCGTTGATCAGGCAGAGCTCCCCGCTGCTGCCGCAGAGGGCGACGGTGCCGGTGTTGCCGAGGCTGATCCCGCCGGGGTAGTTGAGGAACGTCGCCTGCGGCTCGGCGCCCGGGAACACCCGGAGGAAGCCGGTGGCCGACGGCGTGACCGCCGTGACGGTCACCTCGACGGCCGTGGCCCCGCTCGGGATGCCGCAGCCGTTCACCTTGCCGCCCTGGTTGGCGAAGGTCCCGCCGGTGCCGCGCACGTCGTAGGCGCGCGTCTCGCTCGGGGCCAGGTCGCCGCCGATCTCGCGGGTGTCGACCAGTCGGCAGGGCGTGATGGCGGTGAAGACCGCCTCGCGCTGGCCGCCGCCGAGCGCGGTGACGCCCGCCTGGTTGGCTGCCGCGCCGCCGTCGACGCCGTTGGGTCCGGCGTCCTGGGCCCAGGCCGTGCCGGCACCAGCCAGGATGACCGCTGCGGCCGCCGCAGCTGCGATCTTGTGGATCTTTCTCAAGGTGTCTCCTCTGTTGTTCGCGCGACGGGGGGCCGCGCCAGCGCAGAGTGTGGTCGGGAGGGCTTTCGGTTCTCTTGCAGTGGCGGCGGATGACCCGAGCCGAGCGGTGGGCGATGCGGGAGGGTCGTCGGGCGCCTGGTGAGGTCGTTCACAGTCCGTTCACAATGGGGAAACGAGCCGGTGCGACGAGGCTCCTAGGGTGCGCCCCGCACAACGGATCTGCCCGCCTGGACGGCGGCGCGACGACTGGAGAAGACCTCGTGGTTTACAAGGCCGAGTACATCTGGATCGACGGCACGGAGCCCACCGCGCGGCTCCGCTCCAAGACCAAGATCGTCGCCGACGGCGTGTCGCACGACGACCTGCCGATCTGGGGCTTCGACGGCTCGAGCACGAACCAGGCCCCCGGTGACAACTCGGACTGCGTGCTCAAGCCCGTCGCCGTGTTCCCGGACCCCATCCGTGGCGGCGACGACATCCTGGTCCTCAACGAGGTCCTCCTCACCGACATGACGCCGCACCCGACCAACACGCGGGCCAAGACCGCGACGCTCGCCGAGAAGTACGCCGACCAGGAGATGTGGTTCGGCATCGAGCAGGAGTACACGTTCTTCAAGGACGGCCGCCCGCTCGGCTTCCCCGTCAACGGCTACCCCGCCCCGCAGGGCTTCTACTACTGCGGCGTCGGCGCCGACGAGGTGTTCGGCCGCGACGTCGTCGAGGCCCACCTCGAGGCCTGCATCGAGGCCGGGATCGGCGTGTCCGGCATCAACGCCGAGGTCATGCCCGGCCAGTGGGAGTTCCAGGTCGGCCCGCTCGGGCCCGTGGAGGTGGGCGACCACCTCTGGACGGCGCGGTGGCTGCTGTACCGCATCGCCGAGGAGTTCGGCATCACCGCCACCGTCGACCCGAAGCCCGTCAAGGGCGACTGGAACGGCGCCGGCTGCCACACCAACGTCTCGAGCAAGGACATGCGCGAGGGCTACGACGCCATCATCGCCGCCTGCGAGGCGCTCGGCACCAAGGCCGAGGAGCACGTGCGGGCCTACGGCGCCGGCATCGAGGACCGCCTCACCGGCGCCCACGAGACCGCCCCGTGGACCGAGTTCTCCTACGGCGTCTCCAACCGCGGCGCCTCCATCCGCATCCCGTGGCAGGTCGCCCTCGACAAGAAGGGCTACATCGAGGACCGCCGCCCGAACGCCAACATGGACCCGTACGTCGTCTGCGGCATGATCACCGACACGATCTGCTCGGCCGCCGTCGGCAGCTGACCACCGGCGGCCCGCCGCCACGCTCGACCGCTGGTGCCGGCCCCTCGGGGCCGGCACCGCCGCGTCCGGGGACGGTCGGGGCCCGAGCGGGTCGTGCCACACTCGCGCCATGCCCCGCCTGCGCATCGCGAGCTGCCAGATCAACACCCGGGTCGGCGCCGTCGAGCACAACGTCGGCCTGGTCCTCGAGGCGCTGGCCGCCGCCGAGGCGGCCGGGTGCGACCTCGCCGTCTTCCCCGAGCTGGCCATCACCGGCTACCCGCCGGAGGACCTCCTGCTGAAGCCGGGCTTCATCGCCGACAACCGGGCCGGGCTGGAGAAGGTGGCGGCGGCCACCGGCTCGTGCGTGGCGGTGGTGGGCTTCGTCGACGCCGGCCGCGACCTCTTCAACGCTGCCGCCATCTGCGCCCACGGCGAGGTGCGCGGGATCTACCACAAGCGCGAGCTGCCGAACTACGCGGTGTTCGACGAGGCCCGCTACTTCGCACGCGGCCTCGAGCCGGCCCAGCTGTGGTCGGTGGGCGGTGTCAGCGTCGGGGTGTCGATCTGCGAGGACGCGTGGAACCCGGCCGGACCCATCCTCGACCAGGCCGACAGCGGCGCCGAGCTGATCGTCAACCTCAACGCCTCGCCCTACGCGGAGGGGAAGCTGGCCCGGCGCGAGCGGCTCATGGCCACCCGCGCCGCCGACGCGTCGTGCGCGCTGGTCTACGTGAACCAGGTCGGCGGCCAGGACGAGCTCGTCTTCGACGGCGGGTCGATGGTCTTCGACGCGAGCGGCGACCTGATCGCCCGCTCGCCGCAGTTCGCCGAGGACCTGCTCGTCGTCGACCTCGACGTCGACCCCGTCTACCGGCAGCGCCTCCTCGACCCGCGAGGGCGCCCGACCGACCGGCTGCTGCCCGTCGCCGTGGCCCGCTCGGAGGAGGTGGAGGCGACCCACGACCGGCGCTCGACCGACGCCGAGGCCCTGCCCGCCCCCGCCGTCGCGCCCGTGCTCGACCCCGACGAGGAGGTCTACCGGGCCCTCGTGCTCGGCACGCGCGACTACCTCGTGAAGAACGGCTTCGCCGACGTCGTCATCGGGCTCTCGGGTGGCGTGGACTCCACGCTCGTGGCTGCGATCGCCGTCGATGCGGTCGGGCCCGAGCACGTGCACGGCGTCTCGATGCCGTCGCGCTACTCCAGCGAGCACTCCCGCAGCGACGCCGCGCTCCTCGCCGAGCGCCTCGGCATCGAGCTGCGCACGATCGCGATCGAGCCGGCCCACCGGGCCGAGCTGGAGATGCTGGCCCCGTCGTTCGAGGGGCTCGCCGAGGACCTCACCGAGGAGAACCTGCAGAGCCGCATCCGGGGCCTGACCCTGATGGCGCTGTCGAACAAGTTCGGGTGGATCGTGCTGTCGACCGGCAACAAGTCCGAGGTGGCCGTCGGCTACGCCACGCTCTACGGCGACACCATCGGCGGCTACTCGGTGCTCAAGGACGTCTACAAGACCCGCGTCTACGACCTGTGCCGGTGGCGCAACACCCAACCCGGCGGGCCGGTGATCCCCGAGGGCGTCATCACCAAGCCCCCGTCGGCCGAGCTGCGCCCGGACCAGCGCGACGACCAGAGCCTGCCGCCCTACGACGTCCTCGACCCGATCCTCGCCGGCTACATCGAGGAGGACCGCACGGTGGGCGAGCTCATCGGGCGCGGCCACGACGCCGACACCGTGCGGCGGATCGCCCGCCTCGTGGACGGCGCCGAGTACAAGCGCCGACAGAGCCCCATCGGCGTCAAGGTGACCGACAAGGCCTTCGGCAAGGACCGCCGCCTGCCCATCACCAACGGCTACCGCTGACGGTGCCCTCGCGCCGCCGCGGCGTCGCCGCCCTGGCACTGGCCGGGTTCCTCTTCGGCTCGACGTTCCTCGTCGTCCAGGACGCCATCGACCGCGCCGACGTCCTGCCGTTCCTCGCCGTGCGCTTCCTCATCGGGGGCGCCGTGCTGTGGCCGCTGGCCCGCCGCCGGCCCGCGAGCCCGGGCGAGATGCGCCACGGCGTGCTCGCCGGCAGCTGCCTCCTGGTCGGCTTCGTGCTGCAGACGGCCGGCCTCCGCTCCACGACGGCGGCGACCTCCGCCTTCATCACCTACCTGCTGGTGGTGCTGGTGCCGGTGATCGGCGTGGTCCGCACCCGCCGCCCCCCGCCGGCCCACGTGCTGGCCGGCGTGGTGCTGGCCGTCGCCGGGCTGGCGCTGCTCTCCGGCGGCCCGTCGGGCTTCGGCCGGGGCGAGCTGCTCACGGTCGGCTGCGCGGCGGCGTTCGCGCTCCACATCGTCGTGCTGGGCGAGGTCGCCGGGCGCCACGACCCGATCCGCTTCACGCTCTGGCAGGTCCTCACCGTGGGCGTCGCGTGCCTGGTGCCGGGCGCCCTCACCGACGGGGGCTACGGCTTCGACGGCTCGGTCTGGGCGGCCGCCGCCTTCTGCGGCGTCGGCGCGACCGCGGCGGCGTTCTGGTGCATGACCTGGGGCCAGCGGGTGGTCCCCGAGTCGCAGGCCGCGATCATCCTCCTGCTCGAGCCGGTGTCCGCCGGCGTCCTCGGCGAGCTCGTCGGCGACCACCTCGGCGGGGCCGGGCTCGCCGGGGCCGCGCTCATCCTCGCCGCCGTGCTGGTGGCCGAGCTCGCCGGGCCCCGCCCGCCGGCGGTGGGCGGCGAGCTGGCGACCGTGCCCGACGACCACCACCGGTCGGCCGACGGCGACCCCCTGGCGCCGGGCACCTCCGGCGGTGGTTGACCGCACCACCGCGGCCGGGCAACCTGCGGCGATGGCCGACCCCACCACGTCCACCGGGCCCGACCCGGTGGCCGCCGTCGTCGTCCCGTCGGGTGCGCCGCTGCTCGACGCCGCACGGTGGGTCGGCCACGTGTGCTGGGCCGAGCTGCGGTTCCACCAGGTCCTCACCGGGTGGCTCGCGCTGGAGCCCGACCCCGTCCTCGCGACCACGCTCTGGCAGATCCGGGCGGGTCGCGCCGACCTCGCCGAGGCGTGGCACCGCCGGCTCCCCGAGCTGCGCGAGCTGCCCCGTGCGGGGTTCGTGGAGCCGAGCGGGGAGGCCGAGGCGGGCTTCGCCGCGCTCGTGGCGCTCGAGGACCCGCAGGCGTCACGGGCGCGCGCCCTGGCCCTCGCCGCCGCCCTCGAGGGCGTGCAGGACCACTACCAGGCCCACGTCGCGGTGGCGGTGGGCCCGGCCGACGGCCCGGTGGCCGCCACCCTGGCCGCGGCCGTGGCGCGGACCGAGGCCGACCTCGGCGCGCTGGCGGCGGCGACGCCGGCCGCCTGAGCGCAGCGTCCGGGTCAGGTGTCCTTGAGCCGCACGTAGCGCCGGTGCTCGGGCCGGTACACCCACTCGCCCTCGCCGGCCTGGAACACCTCGACCAGCGCCGGGTAGCGCTGCACCAGCTCGCCCAGGGTCACGACCTTGGTGACGTCGTTGGGGTCGCCGGTGAAGTAGTCGGCGACCTCGTCGCCGGCGGTCACGCTCCAGCCGCTGTCGCGCTCGTCGAGCGGCTCGTCGTGGCCGGCCCACCCCGGCGGGCCGTGCAGCTTGAGCGCCCGCCGGCTCACCACCGCCCGGAGCTTCACGTCGAAGCTCACCTCCTCCTTGCGGAGGGCGATGCCGGCGACGTGGCGGGCCTCGAAGGCCACGAGCGCCGCCGGCCCCAGCGAGGTGATCACCACCGGCTGGTTCGTGAGCCAACCGTCGAAGGAGCCGTCAGGGAGGGTGGAGCGCACCTCGACCCACATCCGCTCGGCGTTTGGCCCCGACGCCGGGGGCGGGTCGAGCACGAAGACCAGCTTCACCATGTCACCCGTCCGGAGGGCGTCACGCTCGGCGCGGGTCGGGATCGGGAACGTGTCCGGGAAGGCCTCGTGCTGCGCCTCGGCGTCGAGCAGGCCCCACTCGGCCGGGACGATCGTGGTGTCGGCGGTGTCGGTCATGGGATCTCCGACATCTTGCCCCGTGGCGAGACGGCGTCGGCGCCGGGGGGCGCCAGGGGGCGGAGTTTGGGGCCCTTGACCCGGCCGGTAACCTGAGGGAAGCCCGGAACCGGGGCAGATCGTACGTGGTCCCCCTCCGGTCGAGGGGGATGTCCGTGCCCTGACGTCGAATCCTTCCACGGCTCCACAGTTCCCGAAGAAAAAGGTGTGCAATGCCGAAAGAGCGTGTCGAACGGGACGAGGAGGACCTCGTCCGTCTGTACCTCACCGACATCGGCCAGTACCCGCTGCTCACGAAGGACGACGAGGTCCGCCTGGCCCAGGCGATCGAGGCCGGGAACACCGCCCGGGGTGAGCTCGAGGCCGGTGGCAAGGACGTCACCGCGGCCCGCAAGCGCGAGCTGCGCCGCCAGGCCCGCGAGGGCGAGCGCGCCGAGCGCACCTTCGTGCAGTCGAACCTCCGCCTGGTGGTGTCGATCGCCAAGAAGTACCAGGCCTCGGGCCTGCCGCTGCTGGACCTGATCCAGGAGGGCAACCTCGGCCTGATGCACGCCGTCGAGAAGTTCGACTGGCGCAAGGGCTTCAAGTTCTCCACGTACGCCACCTGGTGGATCCGCCAGGCGATCACGCGCGGCATCGCCAACACCGGCCGCACGATCCGCCTCCCCGTGCACGCCGGCGACACGCTGGCCCGGCTGCAGAAGGCCCGGGCCCGCCTGGAGCTCAAGCTGGGCCGCCCGGCCACCCTCGCCGAGCTGTCGGCCGAGGTCGAGATGCCCGAGGACAAGGTGACCGAGGCCCTGCGCTTCGCCGCCGAGCCCCTCTCGCTCTCGGAGCCGCTCCGCGAGGACGGCGACGCCGAGTTGGGCGACGTCGTCGAGGACCGCTCGGCCGAGTCCCCCTTCGAGGTGGCCGCCACCGCGCTGCTCCCCGAGGAGATCGCCCGGCTGCTGGCCCCGCTCGACGAGCGCGAGCGCGAGATCCTCAAGCTCCGCTTCGGCCTCGACCGCGGCGAGCCCCGCACCCTGGAGGAGGTGGGGGAGCACTTCAACCTCACCCGCGAGCGCATCCGCCAGATCGAGGC
>DATAGR010000215.1:0-6954 GCA_036263575.1 Aquihabitans sp.
CGACGTGGTCCTTGCCGGCCAGCATCCCCTTGATCCCCTGGCGCGCCACCTTGGCGGCGTCGTCCCGCTTGGTCTGGCCGAGCATGGTGTCCTCCATGCCGGCCCGCTCGAAGAACTCCGTGTCGGTGGGTCCGGGCATGAGCGCGGTGACCGTGATGCCGGCGTCCTCCAGCTCCTGGCGCAGCGACTGGGAGAAGGAGTACAGGAACGCCTTGGACGCGTTGTAGGTCGCCATGTACGGCCCGGCCATGGTGGCGGCGATCGACGACGTGAACATCACCCGGCCCGCGCCGCGCCCGACCATCGACGGCAGCACCAGCCCCGTGAGGCGGACGGCGCCGGCGACGTTGAGCTCGACCACCTGGAGCTGGGCCTCGAGGTCGGTGTCGACGAAGGCCCCGTTCACCCCGATGCCGGCGTTGACGACCAGCGCATCGGGCGGTCGGCCCAGGTCCAGGATGCGCGTCGCCAGCGCGTCGACGCCCTCCCCGGTGCCGAGGTCGCCGAGCACGGCCTCGACCGATGCACCGGTGCTCCGCAGCTCGGCGGTGGCGTCGTCGAGCTCGCCGTCCTCGGCCGCGATCACGAGGTCGTAGCCCTCCTCGGCGAGCTGGCGGGCCAGCTCCAGGCCGATGCCGCTCGAGGCACCGGTGATCACGGCGAGGGGACGTGGTTCGGCGTCGGGGGCCACGGGCAGCGCTCCTTCTGGACGGGGTCGGCCACTACCAACGACGGCCCTCGGCAAACCGCCTCCGGTTCGGGGTATGAGCGCCCTGGTGCAGAGCTCCCCGCCGTCACCGTTCGCCCTGCCCGACCCGCTCGGCGAGGACTTCACCCTGGGCGTGGAGGAGGAGTACTTCCTCGTCGACGCCGAGACCCGCGCCCTGCGTGACGACGCCGAGGCGGTCCTCGACCGGGCGAGGGCGCCCGAGGGCACGGTGCTGGGGAGCGAGCTGAAGCGCTCGCAGGTGGAGTCGGGCTCGGCGGTGTGCCGAGACCTCTCGGAGGTGCGCCGCTCGATCGTAGGGCTGCGCCAGGCGCTCGCCGAGGCCGCGACCCAGGTCGGCGCCCGCCTCCTCGCCTCGGGCACCCACCCGTTCGCGCGGTGGGACGACGACGGTGGCGTCACCCCGCACGCCGCGTACCTCCAGCTCCACGAGACCTACGGCCTCCTCACCACCGAGCAGGCGGTGTCCGGGTGCCACGTCCACGTCGGGGTGCGCGACCCCGAGCTCGCCATCGCGGTGATGAACCGGGTGCGGGGCTGGATCCCGCTGCTGGTGGCGATGACCGCCAACTCGCCGTTCTGGATGGGCCATGACAGCCGCTACGCCAGCTTCCGCACCGAGGTCTTCCACCGGTGGCCGACCGCCGGCATCCCCGAGCACTTCGAGGACCGCGCCGCCTACGACCGCCTGGTCGAGCAGCTCCACGCCACCGGGTCGATCGACGCGCCGGCCCGCCTCTACTGGGACGTCCGCCCCTCGGCGCGCTACCCCACCCTCGAGTTCCGGGCCGCCGACGTCCTCATGACCGTCGACGAGTGCGTCGCCCACGCCGCCATCTGCCGGGCCCTCGTGGAGACGGCCCACCGGCAGGCCCTCGCCGAGGAACCGCTCGTCGCGCCCCGTCCCGAGCTGCTGCGCGCCGCCCTGTGGCGGGCGGCCCGCTTCGGGCTGTCGGACGACCTCATCGACGTCGAGGCCATGCAGGCCCGGCCGGCGGCGGGCGTGGTCGCCTCGCTGCTCGAGCACCTGCGCCCCGTGCTGGAGGAGCGGGGCGAGTGGGAGGAGGTCAACCGCATCGTCGGCTTCCTGCTGCGCGAGGGCACCGGTGCGCTGCGCCAGTGCCGGGCCCAGACCGAAGAGGAGGGCCTGGCCGCGGTCGTCGACCGGGTGTGCGTGGCCACCACCGCAGCCACGGCCTGAGCGGTTCGCCCCGGCCCGCGCGGGTAGGGGCGATCCGGCCGGCGGACGACCGGCCGAGGAAGGAGGGCGACGTGCCCGGACCCGAACACCCCACCGAGCCCGCCGAGGGCGACCCCGAGGTGCCAGAGGGCGACACCGGCGGCGACCAGGGCGGCACCGGCAGCGACACCGCCGGCGGCGACGCCTGATCCCCGGCGCTCAGTCCTCCAACCGGGCCAGGAGCACGGCACCGGCCGACAGCGTGAGGCCGCGGGCGACCGGGTCCCACAGCTGCGGGGCGAGCGTCCGGGCGGCCACCACGCCGGCGGCGATCCAGACGCCGGCGCACCAGCGGCACGTGACCAGCGTGGCGACCTTCGGCGCGTCGGTCAGCTCGTCGACGACCTCCTGGGCGGTGGTCGGCGCCTCCAACGACGGCGCATCGGGGCGCTTCGCCAGCACCCGTCCCACGATCGAGCGCCGGATCGGCTCGCTGATGACGTCGGCGGTGGCCAGTCGCGTCAGGCGGTACGTCGCCATCACGTCGACGATGAGGTCGAGCGGCACCCGGGCCTCGACGGCGACGGAGCGGCCCCTCATCGGGTGGCCATCAATCGGTCGGCGGGGGTCATGGCGCGCTCCTCGGTTCGTCGGCGGCCGGGCGGCCGTGCGCCCCACCCCTTCCCTCCCCGAGCGCCGCCCAACCACCCGACCGGGCCCCGGACCTCACCGGGCGCGGCGTCTACCGGGGACCGCCTCGGGGGTAGCGCACGCTCGGCGCCCGAGCGCGAACCTGCACGCACGCCCCGCACCACGGCGCGGCGCGAGGTGGGACCGGCCCGGCTGCCCGGGGGATCCGACCGACGGCCCGACGACCACACCACGGAGGATCCCCCGATGACCGCCAACAGCTTCGGCGCCCGGAGCACCCTGTCGACGCCGGTCGGCGACGTGGACGTCTTCCGCCTGGACGCGCTCGACGCCGGCGCCGACCTCCCCTTCAGCCTCAAGGTGCTCCTGGAGAACCTGCTTCGACACGAGGACGGCGTCTCGGTGCGCCCCGAGGACGTCGAGGCCCTCGCCCGCTGGGACGGCGGTGGTGAAGACCGCGAGCTCGCCTTCCTGCCGGCCCGGGTGCTCATGCAGGACTTCACCGGCGTGCCCGCCGTGGTGGACCTGGCGGCCATGCGGGACGGGATCGAGGCGCTCGGCGGCGACCCCGCAGACGTCCGCCCGCTCATCCCCGCCGACCTCGTGATCGACCACTCGGTCACCGCCGACGTGTCCGGTGTCCCCGACGCCTTCCGGCGCAACGCCGAGATCGAGTTCGAGCGCAACTCCGAGCGCTACCAGTTCCTGCGCTGGGGCCAGCAGGCGTTCGACAGCTTCCGCGTCGTGCCGCCGGACACCGGGATCTGCCACCAGGTGAACCTCGAGTACCTGGCGTCGGTCGTGTTCGTCGACCGGGCGAGCGGCCTCGCCTACCCCGACACCGTGCTCGGCACCGACAGCCACACGCCCATGGTGAACGGGCTGGGCGTGGTCGGTTGGGGCGTCGGCGGCATCGAGGCCGAGGCGGCCCTGCTCGGCCAGCCGGTGTCCATGCTGATCCCCGACGTCGTGGGGCTGCGCCTGAGCGGCGAGCTGCGCGAGGGCGCCACCGCGACCGACCTCGTGCTCACCGTGACCGAGCTGCTCCGCCGCCACGGCGTCGTCGGGAAGTTCGTCGAGTTCTACGGCCCGGGCGTCGCCAACGTGCCGCTGGAGAACCGGGCCACGATCGGCAACATGTCGCCCGAGTACGGGTCGACGATCACGATCTTCCCGATCGACGGCGAGACGCTGCGCTACCTCGAGTTCAGCGGCCGCTCCCCCGAGCAGGTCGGCCTGGTGGAGCGCTACGCCAAGGAGCAGGGCCTCTGGTTCGACCCGTCGGCCGAGCCGACGTTCAGCGAGACGATCGAGCTCGACCTGGCGACCGTGGTGCCCAGCCTCGCCGGCCCGGCGCGGCCCCAGGACCGAGTGCCGCTCGACGAGGCCAAGGAGCGGTTCCGGGCATCGCTGCAGACGTCGCTGCCCGACCTCCCGGCCGGCGGCGCCGACGACGCCTCGGCCGAGTCGTTCCCCGCCAGCGATCCGCCGACGCCCGACAGCGCGCCGCGCGGCACCCGCCCGGACGAGGAGCCGGCCACGCCGCCGCCGTCGGACGCCGACGGCCGACCCAGCAACCCGGTCCCCGTCACCCTCGCCGGCGGCGAGGAGGTGGCCATCGACCACGGCGACGTCGTGATCGCCGCCATCACCAGCTGCACCAACACCTCGAACCCGTCGGTGATGCTCGCCGCCGGCCTCGTGGCCCGCAACGCCCGCCAGCGCGGCCTGCGCAGCAAGCCGTGGGTCAAGACGTCGCTCGCCCCGGGCTCCAAGGTGGTCGTCGACTACTACGAGGCGGCGGGGCTGACCGACGACCTCGAGCACCTCGGCTTCCACCTGGTCGGCTTCGGCTGCACCACGTGCATCGGCAACTCGGGCCCGCTGCCCGCGGAGATCTCGGCGGCGGTCGACGAGGGCGGGCTCGCCGTGGTCTCCGTCCTCTCCGGCAACCGCAACTTCGAGGGGCGCATCAACCCCGACGTGCGCATGAACTACCTCGCCTCGCCGCCCCTCGTGGTGGCCTACGCCCTCGCCGGCACCATGGACATCGACCTGCAGCAGGACCCGCTCGGCACCGACGACGACGGCGAGCCGGTCTTCCTCCGAGACCTGTGGCCGACCTCGACGGAGGTGAACGAGGCGGTGGAGCAGGCGGTGCGGTCCGACATGTTCCGGCAGACCTACGCCGAGATCTTCGAGGGCGACGAGCGGTGGCGGTCCCTGGAGGTCGCCACCGGCGACCGCTTCGCCTGGGACGACGAGCGCTCCACCTACGTGCACCGCCCGCCCTACTTCGACGGCATGCCGGCCGACCCGCCGCCGCGCCAGGACATCACCGGCGCCCGGGTGCTGGCGGTCCTCGGAGACAGCGTTACGACCGACCACATCTCGCCCGCCGGGTCCATCCACCCCGACTCGCCCGCCGGGCGCTGGCTGCAGGAGCACGGCGTCGAGCCATCGGCCTTCAACTCGTACGGCGCCCGGCGCGGCAACCACGAGGTCATGATCCGCGGCACGTTCGCCAACCGTCGCATCCGCAACCAGCTGGCCCCCGGCACCGAGGGCGGCGTCACCACCCACCTGCCGACCGACGAGCAGATGTCGATCTACGACGCCGCCATGGCCTACCAGCGCGACGGCACCCCGCTCGTCGTGCTCGCCGGCAAGGAGTACGGCTCCGGCTCCTCGCGCGACTGGGCTGCGAAGGGTACGAACCTCCTCGGTGTCCGCGCCGTGATCGCCGAGAGCTTCGAGCGCATCCACCGCTCGAACCTCATCGGGATGGGCGTGCTGCCCCTGCAGTTCCGCGACGGCGACTCGATCGCGTCGCTGGGCCTGACCGGCCACGAGACCGTCGAGATCACCGGCCTGGCCGACCTGGCCGACGACGAGCCCATCCCCGACGAGCTCACCGTCCGCGCCGACGACCGAGAGGTCGTCGTCCGGGTGCGCATCGACACCCCCAAGGAGCAGGAGTACCACCGCCACGGCGGGATCCTGCACTACGTCCTCCGGCAGCTCGCCACCACACCCCCACCCACGGAGTCCCCATGACCATCCCCCCGATCCGCTCGTCCCTCTTCGTCCACGAGGACGCCCGCCGGTACCCGGCCCTCGCCGGCGATCGCGAGGCCGACGTCGTCGTCGTCGGCGGCGGCATCGCCGGCACGACGACCGCCGCCCTCCTCGGCCGGGCCGGCCTCGAGGTCGTCCTGCTCGAGGCCCGCGAGATCGGCACGGGCACGACCGGCCGCAGCACCGCCAAGGCCACCGCCCTCCAGAGCATCCGGTACCAGGTCATCGCCAACGAGCACGGCGCCACCGGCGCCAGCCGCTTCGCCACCGCCCAGCTCGACGCCCTGGCGTGGATGGACGAGCAGGTCCGGGCGCTCGGCGTGGACTGCGAGTGGGAGCGGCGGCCCGCCATCACCTACGCCATGACGCCCGACGGGCGCCCGAAGATCGAGGAGGAGGCACGCGCTGCCGCGGCCGCCGGTCTCCACGTGACGCTGGAGGAGAGCTTCGACGAGCTGCCGTTCCCCACCAGCGGCGGCGTCGTGCTCGCCGACCAGGCCCAGCTCGACCCCGGGCCCTACCTCGCCGCCCTCGCCGCCGAGCTGGCCGACCGGCCGAACGGCACCGTGCACGAGCAGTCGCGCGTGACCGCCGTCAAGGGCCGCCGCAAGCACCAGGTGGTCACCGAGCACGGCACGGTCACCGCCGACCACGTGGTGGTGGCCACGCTCCTCCCGATCGTCGACCGCGGCCTGTTCTTCGCCCGAGCCGAGCCCCGCAGCTCCTACGTGGTGGCCGTCGCCGTCGACGGCCCGATCCCTCAGGGGATGTACATCAACCCTGACGGCGCCACCCGGTCCCTCCGCACCAGCCGCGACCGCGACGGCCGCGAGGTCCTGCTCATCGGTGGCGGCGGCCACGACACCGGCCGGGGCTCACCCACCAGCGAGCACTACGAGGAGCTGATCGGCTGGGCCTCGGAGCACTTCCCCGGCACCGAGACCGTCGCCCGGTGGAGCGCCCACGACTACGTGCCCGCCGACCACCTCCCGTGGGTCGGCTCGGCCTTCCCCCTCACCCCACGCGTCCTCGTCGCCACCGGCTTCGAGAAGTGGGGCATCACCATGGGCACCGCCGCCGCCCTGGCCCTGGCCGACCGGGTCCTCGGCGAGTCCGACGGGCCCTCGGCGCCGTGGGCGTCGCTCTTCGACCCCGGTCGCACCCGGCCGCGCGGCCTCGTGAGCGCAGCCCGCATCAACGCCGAGGTCGCGGGGCGGATGGCCTCCGACTGGCTGCGGCCCGACGCCCCCGCCGCGGCCGACGGCTCCGGTCGCCGCCACCGCGACGGCCTGCTGCCCGTCGGCGATCCCGTCGCCGG
>DATAGR010000216.1:0-1640 GCA_036263575.1 Aquihabitans sp.
CACCCCGGCGGACGACTTCCGCGACAGCCTGACGGACACGACCGCGCCGTTCGGCACCCTGACGGCAGGTGCGTCGACCGGCGGCCGGATCGAGGCAGGGGGTGATGCCGACCTGTTTGCCCTCGCCGTGACCGCCGGCCAGACCTACACGATCAACCTGAACGCCGCGACGAGCGGCGGGCTGGCCGATCCGGTCCTGCGCCTGCTCAACGGCAACGGCGGCCAGATCGCCGTCAACGACGATTTCGGAGGCGGGCGCAATTCCCAGATCACCTACACGGCGACCACGACCGGGACCATCTATCTCGAAGCCAAGGGCTATCAGAGCGGAACGGGCAACTACACCCTGTCGGCGCGGAGCAGCGCGCCGCCGGCCCCGACCGACGATTTCCGCGACAGCCCGGCCGACACGACCGCCCCGCTCGGGACGCTCAACGTCGGCGCGGCGGCGAGCGGCCGGATCGAGACCGGCGGCGACACCGACCTCTTCGCGATCTCGCTGGTCGCCGGCCAGAGCTACACCTTCGGCCTGGCGCCCGGCGCCGGCGGCGGCCTCGCCGATCCGGCGCTTCGGCTGCTGAACGGCGCCGGCACGCAGCTGGCGGCGAACAACGATTTCGGCGGCACGCTGAATTCGCAGATCAGCTTCACCGCCTCGACCAGCGGGACCTACTACCTGGAGGCCGACGGCGCCTCCGCGACGGGAACGGGGACCAATTCGCTCAGCGCGGCGAACGTCACCGCCCCGCCGCCGCCCACCGCCGGGGCCTTCGACATCCAGATTCGCTACACGGGCGATGCCGCCTACCAGAGCCTGTTCGATCAGGCCGCGGCGCGCTGGGAAGAGGTGATCACCGCCGACCTGCCGAACTTCACGTCGTCCCGGTTCGGCACGATCGACGATCTGCTGATCGATGCGAGCGTCACGAGCATCGACGGAAGCGGCGGCACCCTGGGTCAGGCCGGTCCCGACGAGCTCCGTCCGGCCTCGGCCGGCGGCTTGCCGACGCATGGGATCATGCAGTTCGACTCGGCCGACGTCGCCGCGCTCGCCGGGAACGGCAGCTTGCTCGGCGTCATCCTGCACGAGATGGGCCATGTCCTCGGCCTCGGGACGCTCTGGGAGCGTGCCGGCCTTACCGCGGGCACCAACCAGTACGACGGGGCCGCCGCGCTCGCCGAGTACCGGGTCCTGACCGGCGGGAACGAGACCTTCATCCCGCTCGAGAACGATGGCGGGCCCGGCACCGCCGGCGGCCATTGGGAGGAGGACATCTTCCGCAGCGAGCTGATGACGGGCTTCGCCAGCGGCGGCCTCGAGATGAGCCGGATGACGATCGCCTCGCTCCAGGACCTCGGCTACGGCGTCAACCTGGCGGAAGCCGATCCCTACGCGCTGCCGGGCCGGAGCAATACGCTCGCGCTCGTGCAGGACGACCCGATCTGGGGCGTGATGTAAGGCCGCGACGCGCTTCCCTCCCCCTTGTGGGGAGGGACCGAGGGTGGGGGTGGCTGGGTGACCCTGCCGCTCCCCAGGCGGAACCACCCCCACCTCCAACGCCTCCCCACAAGGGGGAGGAGAGCCGCGCGAGCCAACCGGTCCAATCGACCGGAAGCGGCATCAGGCGTCCCGCTCCAGG
>DATAGR010000217.1:0-3170 GCA_036263575.1 Aquihabitans sp.
CGTCGCATGCACCCTCCGCGCCCGTCGACCCTCGACCCGATCGCCTCGGCGCAAGGTAGGGGCGACCGTTCACGCGAGGTTCACCCGCGCGACGTAGCGACGGTCCCCCACGTTGACGAGCCCACGGCCGCCGCGGGCCACGAGACTCGATCCCGGCGTCGCGCTGGCGTCGCGGCATCGCAGGGCGCGCTTCTCCCCCGTCGCCCTGCGATGCCACCCGATCGCCGGCCGGCGCCCGGGGTCCGAGCCGTTCGCTCCATACGCACCGTCGTCACCCCGGGAGGGGAGCCAATGCCCGCTCACACGCCATCGCGCCGGCCGCTGGTCGCCCTGGTCCTCGCCCTCGGCGCCACCATCGTGGCCGCCGCCTGCGAGCCGGTCCCCCCGGACTCGTCGACCACGACGACCGCCCCGACCACGACCGCGCCCCCGTCGACGTCGGGCGACGTCGGCTGGGAGGGACCGTCCTTCGAGGGGGCCTCGGGCTCGCCGAGCGGGTCGAAGCCCGAGAGCAAGCTCTGGTTCAACGACGGCTTCTGGTGGGCCGACCTGTGGGACGTCGCCACCGGTGACTTCTACATCCACCGCCTGGACGTCGCCTCGAAGCAGTGGATCCGCACCGGCACCCGCCTCGACGAGCGGTCGAACAGCCGCTCCGACGCCCTGTGGGACGGCACCCACCTGTACGTGGCGTCACACGCGTTCGGCGAGGGCTCGAGCAGCACGCCCACCGGCCAACCGGCCCAGCTGCGGCGCTTCAGCTACCAGGCCGACAGCGACAGCTACGTCCCCGACGCCGGCTTCCCGGTGATGATCAACGACGCCCGGACCGAGAGCCTCGTCATCGAGAAGGACAGCGTCGGCCGGATCTGGGCGACGTGGATGCAGGACGCCAAGATCATGGTGGCGACCTCGACACCGGGCGGCACGTCCTTCGGCGCCGCCACCCAGCTCCCGGGGACGGCCAGCGAGGTCTCCTCCGACGACCTGTCCTCCGTGGTGTCCTTCGGCGGCAACCGCATCGGCGTCCTGTGGAGCAACCAGGACGACGACACCATGTACTTCGCCGCCCGCACCGACAGCGACCCGGTCGACACGTGGGGCCCGGTCGAGGTCGCCTACCGGGGGACCAACGCCGCCGACGACCACATCAACCTCAAGAACGTCGCCGACCAGGGCGGCCGGGTGCTCGCCGCCGTCAAGACGTCGACCTCCGGGACGGCACCGCTGGTGCACCTGCTCGCCCGGAACCCCGCCACCGGCGCCTGGACGAGCCACGTGTTCGGCACCGGCAGCGACAACCACACCCGGCCGATCGTCGTGGTCGACCGGGGCGGCCAGGCCGCCCACATGTTCGCCACCAGCGGCCAGTCCGGGGGCTCCATCTACCGCAAGGTGGCGCCGCTCTCCTCGCTGAGCTTCGCCCCGGGCAAGGGAACGCCGGTGCTGACCGACGCCGCCGAGCCCGACATCAACAACGCCACGTCGACCAAGCAGGCCGTCGACGCCAGCACGGGCCTCGTCGTGCTGGCCACCAACGACACCACCCGCCGGTACTGGACCCACTACGACCCGCTCGGCGGCAGCCCGCCGCCGACCACCACGACGACCACCACCACCGCCGCGCCGACGACCACCACGACCACCGTGGCGCCGACGACCACGACGCCCACGACGACGACCGCCGCCCCGCCCACGGGCGAGCCGCGGACGGTCGTCGCCGCGGCCGACGCCATGGTGAAGTCCTCCAGCCCGACGCGCAACTACGGCGCCGACCCGGACCTGCGGACGCGGGCCGGCGACCCGGCCTACTCGAGCTACCTGCGCTTCGACGTGACGGGCCTGGCGGCCCCGCCCCGCTCGGCGAAGCTCCGGCTCTTCGTGACCGACGCCAGCAAGGAGCCCGGCTCCGTCCGCGCCACGAGCACGGCGTGGTCGGAGTCCACGCTCACCTGGCAGAACGCCCCGGCGCCGGCAGGCGACGCCCTCGCCACCGCTCCGGCGTCCACGGCCGGCACGTGGCTGGAGCTCGACGTGACCCGGGCGGTCACGGGCAACGGACCCGTCGCCCTCGTGCTGACGACGACCTCGACCGACAGCGGCATCTCGGCCAGCCGCGAGACGTCGACGGCGCCGCAGCTCGTCCTGACGCCCTGACCGCTCGCCCCCTACGGCACCCGCCCGGCCGCGGCGAGCGGATGCAGACCCGACGGGGGTACGGCCGATGCGCCGGTTTCGGGATGCCTGTGGGCAGCCCCAGGACCGACGATGGGCCTTGTGGGGATCCGAGATCTCAGCGTTCCTCGGGTGACCGCCCTCCCGCCCGGTGGGCACCCGATCCGGCTGGGCCGGGCGTCCTCCCCGTTCGCCCGGTCCGGCCGAGATCTCCTCGGCCCGACGAACGAGGAGGCAGCCTCGTGAGGATCGAGCTGCCGTGCCCGCTCTGCCGGTCCCAGCTCGCCTTCAGCTCCGACGGCCTCCCGCGACAGGCCCGCCCCCTCGTGGCCCACTGCGGGACCTGCGGTCGGTCCTACCGCCTCTGGGGCGGGCTGCTCACCGAGCTCGCCGGCCCGCCGCCGCTGCGCTCGCGTGGGCCGAGCGTCGGCCCGCGCTGATCGCTCGAGGCGTGGGGCGGGGCGCGGTGCGCCGAGGCTCGTAGGCCCCCGCCCCCGCCGCCGCCGCTGCTCGACGACGACGACGCCGCCGGCGACGCGACCGCCGGGCGATCGCACCGGCGACCAGCACGGCCGTGAGGGGCACCAGGACCGCAAGGAGCACCGGCTCGGCGGCGTCGGGCAGCACGTCGCTGTAGGGCACGGCTGCCGCCGTCGCGCCCGCAGCACCGCACAGCAGCCCCGCCCCCAGCTGGCCGAGGGCACCGGGCGCGCCGTGTCGCCGGGATCGCTGGGCGGCCTCGACGGTGCCGACGAGGGCCAGGACGACGGCCAGGACGAGGACGACCTCCTCCATCAGCCGGCCGCGCCATCGGGGGCACCAGGGGACACCGACGGCTCTCCCATCGACCGTGACGGTAGGGGCGACGCGTGACGAGGGGGATCGGACGAACGGCGTAGACCCGCTCACCCAGGCATGGGTCACGGTCCGTCGCAGCCGGCCGGAGACTCACTCCGAGCGCTCAGGGGAGCGCCACGAACGGGGAGGAACCCATG
>DATAGR010000218.1:0-3347 GCA_036263575.1 Aquihabitans sp.
CGCTCCTGGCCGTGGACGACGACCGATCGCCCCTCACGGCCCTGGAGGCCCCGTTGCCCGAGGCGCGCACCCCCGTCACCACCCGTGAGGCGGACCTCCCGCCCCTGGTCCTGGCCCCCGAGCCGGACCTGGCCCCCGACCCTGACCTCGAGGCCGCCACGGCCCCCTCGGCCCTCGAGCCGGACCCGGCGACGGCCCACCAGGCCACGACGGGGCTCTCGACCCTCGACGTCCAGCCCGCTCCGCACCGGGCCCGGCCCGAGGAGATGTGGCACCCGCCTGTCCTCTCGACGCCCGTGGCCGAGGCCCCGGTCGCCGTCGCACCCGAGGTGCACCTGCACGCCGCCGACCTCGTCGAGCCCGAGGCCGACGCCCCGTCGCCCCGCTTCTCGTTCGGCCGCCTGCGCGCCGTCCTGCCGGTCGAGTCGACGCCGGTGCCCGGGCCCTCCGCCGCAGGGTCGCCCGCACTCGACGAGGCCCGGCCCAGCCTGCTCGAGGAGCTGTGCGCCCCGTACGGGACGGACCCCGAGCCGGCCGCGCCGGTGGACCACGTCGAGCCGCCGCTCGTGCCGGGTGCCTCGCCCGTCGGTGGCGCGCTCATCGACGGGCCGGTCAGCCGCCGGGTCGACGACGACGCCGAGATCGCCACCGCACGCGACCACGCCGGCTCGCGCGACCTCGCCGGCTCCCACGAGTTCGCCGCTCCGGCGGTCGAGCCGGCCCCGCCCGTGGTGGTGGCCGCCGGCCCGGTCCTCGCCCCCTGGACCGAACCGGCGCCGGCGGTCGAGCCGGCCGTCGTCCGGGAGGAGCTGTGGGTCGGCGTCGACGGCCTGGTGGCGCTCGACGGCGGCCACGTGCGGTTCGCCCGCGACGTGCACACGGCGGTCGAGCGGGTGGGCGATCGGATCGAGCTGGCCCTGCCTGCCGGGTGGTGCTGGACGGCGCTGGGCGCCGATGCGACCGCGACCGTCTCGGTGGCGCTGCCGGCCGGAGCGCTCGTGGTGCCGCAGGGCACGATGGCGCTGGCCGTGGTGGAGCCCGACGGCTCGACCTTCGTGGTGGTCGTCGACGGCGAGGCGGTGCTCGAGCACCCGGGCGGCTCGGTCGAGCTGCGCCCCGGCGCCATGGCGCTGGTGCCGGCGGGGGCCGGGGTCGAGGTCGACGAGGCGACGCCCGAGGAGGTCACCTCGGACCCGATCGTCCGCGTCAACCTCGACCTCGACGCGGATCTCACCGCCCAGGGCTGACGCCGGGGGCGTCAGCTGCGCAGCGTCACGCCCGGCAGCGCGCCCGTGTGGGTCCCGTCCTCGACGGTGACGACGCCGTTGACCACCGTCAGGTCGTAGCCGGTCGCACCCTGCACCCAGCGCCCGGCGCCGCCGGGGAGGTCGTGGTGGAACGCCGGGAGGGGGAGGGCGAGCGCTTCCAGGTCGATGACGTTGAGGTCGGCGGGCCGCCCGACGGCGAGCACGCCCCGATCCGGGATCGCGAAGAGCTCCGCCGGGATCGACGTGAGCCGGGCCACCCCCTCGGCGAGCCCGTAGAGCCCGCGGTCGCGGACCCAGTGGGCCAGGAACCACGTCGGCTGGCTCGCGTCCATGATCTGGCCGACGTGGGCGCCGGCGTCGGCCAGGCCGAGCACCACGTCGTCGTGGGCGAGGAGGACCTCGACCTCGGCGGGCGTCTGGTTGAGGAACGGCCAGTTGAGGACGCAGGTCCCGTCGGTCCGGTCGAGGAGGTCGACGAAGTGGGCGGCCGGGGTCGTCCCGGCGGCGGCGGCCCGGGCGGCGAGCGACCGCTCCGGGTCCAGCCGGTAGTCGGCCGGCGCCTCGACGAGCGGGAAGAGGCGATCGGGGGCGATGCCACCCGAGGCATCCGCCTCCTCGACGAGCCGGGCCCGCTGCGCCGGGTCGCGGATGGCGGCCAGGCGATCGGCGAAGGGCAGCTCCCCCAGCGCCCGCCACGACGGGCAGCCCCCGAACGGGGAGTGGTGGGCCAGGCCGAAGAGGACGCCGACCGAGCGCACCGTGGTCTGCGGGTGGAGCCGGGCGCCGTCGGCGTTGGCCGCCGCCACCAGGTCCAGGACCCGGCGGTGCAGGTCGCCGCCGGCGATGGTCTCGGTGAGGCCGAACGACACGGGTCGCCCGGTCGCCCGGCTCACCTCGGCCAGCACGGCGATCTCGTCGGCGGTGCTGTCAGGGGTCGCGCCGTTCTGCGAGCCGAGCATGGCCGCGGTCTCGAACACGCCCCGCCCGTGGCGGCCCAGGACGCCGGCGAGCGCGATCAGCTCGTCGACCGAGGCGTAGGTCCCGGGGATCGGCTCGCCGTCGGCGCCCTTGTGTAGCACGGTGCGGCTCGACGAGAAGCCGAGCGCCCCGGCGCTGACCGCTTCGTCGACGAGGTCGACCATGGCGGCCAGGTCGGCCTCGGTCGGTTCGCCGGCGGCTCGGGCGCCCATGACGTAGCGCCGGAGGGCGCTGTGGCCGACCATCCCGCCGATGTTGAGCCCCTTGGGTCGGCGGTCGAGGTCGGCGAGGTACTCGCCGTAGGTCTCCCAGTCCCACAGGAGCCCGTCCATGATCGCGTCGGCGGGGATGTCCTCGACCGACTCCATCATCTCGGCGAGGTCCCGGCGGTCGGCCGGCCGGCACGGGGCGAAGGTCACGCCGCAGTTGCCGATCACCACCGAGGTGACCCCGTGGAAGCACGACGACGTGCCCATCGGGTCCCAGGACACCTGGGCGTCGAGGTGGGTGTGGATGTCGACGAAGCCCGGGGTGACGATCCGGTCGGTGGCGTCGACGACGCGCTCGGCCCCGCCCGCCACCTCGCCCAGCGCCACGATGGCGCCGTCGGCGACCGCGACGTCGCCAGCGCGCGGGGGCGCACCGGTGCCGTCGACGATGGTCCCGTTGCGCACCACGAGGTCGTACATGGGGGTCCCTTCGGCAGGGTGGGCACCTGGTCGGCCACGCCGCCCGGGCATCGTAGGGTGGCCCGATGCGCTCGGGAGGGGGGTCCGCACCGTGGAGGCGCGCCGGGCGCGCGCTCGCCGCGCTGGCGATCGCCTCGACCTCGGCGTGCGGTGCCGGTTCGGGCGGGACGGCCGGCACCGTCGGGCCCACGACGGCCCCGCTGGCCCCGCCGTCGACGACGATGCCTCCCGAGGCGGGTGGCGGGAGCGCGGCCGCGCCGGCGCCGACGTCGCCGTCCTCCACGACCGAGCCCGCTGCGCCCGACGCCACCGCCGCGGAGACGGTGCCCGCCACGCAGGCCCCGCCGGAGGTGCCCGACGAGGAGGCCGGGCCGAGCACCACCGTGGACGCGCCGTCCGCCGCACCCGAGGG
>DATAGR010000219.1:0-1780 GCA_036263575.1 Aquihabitans sp.
GAAGCACTCGATGGGCTCGGCCGGCGCCTGGGGCGCGATCTTCGTGACGCACTCCTGGGCTCGCTGGCTCGGCGACTTGGCCACCGAGATGCCGCCGGTGGCGGTCTCCCCTGCCTCTCGCCCGCCGAGCGAGGAGGCCACGAGCAGGCCGGCCACCACCGCGAACGCGACCACCGCGGCGAAGGCGGCGATGGTGCGGCCCCGGCTGCGCCGGGGACCGGCGTCGGCGAAGGCGGCGCGCCGGGCGTCGATGGCGCGCAGCACCTCGGCGGCCCGGGCCGTGTAGTCGTCGCGCAGCGTGCGGTAGTCGTCCTCGTCGAGGTCGCCGGCGTCGTGCTCGCGCTCGAGGTCCTGGAGCGACCGCAGGAGGAAGCGGCGCTGGTCCTCGAGCGCCGCCAGCTCGTCGGGGTCCAGCTCGCCGCCGCGCCGTCGGGTCGAGGGCCCCGGCCCGGCGGCGGTGGGCGCGCTCACGGCCGCTCGCGGCCGGCGCCCACGGGCGCCGAGCCGTCGGTGCGCTCCCCGTCCCCCGCCCCGGCGAGGGCGTCGGCGACGAGGTCGCGGTCCGCCTGGGTGACCGTGCCGGCGGACGGGCGCCAGTCGCGGAACCGGAACGCCAGGGCGGCCACGGCGACGACGGCGCCGGCCACGGGCAGGCCCCACACCAGCGCGCCGAAGCCCTCGCCCGACGGGTCGAGGAGGACGCCGCGGCCGTAGCGGGAGGCGACGAAGTCGCGGATCTCCTCGTCGGAGTTGCCGGCGGCGATGCGGTCGGCGATCACGACCTTGACGCCCTTGGCCGACGGGGTCTCGCTCTGGGCCACGGACTGGCTGGCGCACTGTGGGCACCGGATGCCCTCGGCCAACTGCTGGGCCCGCTCCTCGTCGGACGGGGCGTCGCCGCCGAGGGTGCCGACGGCGAGGGCGCCGAGCACCACCACGAGGACGGCCAGCCACGGCAGCCACCCGGCCACGGGCGAGCGGGCGGTGCGCTCGGTCACCGACCGCCCTCGTGGGCGTCGCCGCCGGAGGTCGTGGTGACGTCCTCGGGCACGGTCACGCCGTCGGGGGTGGTGACCACGCCGGTGCCGCCGGGCGTGGTGACCTCGGCGTCCGGGTCGCCGGTTGGCTCGGGGGCGCCGGGCTCGGAGGCGCCGCCGAGCGCCGCCATGGCGTCGTTGAGGCCGACGCGGGTGACGCCGCCGATGAAGCGCTGGACGATCTGGCCGCTCGGCGCGACCAGGTAGGACTCGGGCACCTTGGCCACGCCCCAGTCGAGCGCCGTCCGCCCCTCGTCCGAGTCGAGGACGGTCCACTCGCCGCCGTTCTCCTCGAAGAAGCGCTCGACGTCGCCGGGCTGGTCGTCGTAGACGACGCTCACCACCCGGGCGTCGCCGAGGTCGGCGTGCTCCTCGTCGAACGCCTTCAGCTCGGGGTGCTCCTGGATGCACGGCACGCACCACGTGGCGAAGAAGTTGACGACCGTCCACCGGTCGGTGGCCCCGAGGTCGAACGGCTCGCCGAGCACCACGTCACCGGCGATCGAGGGCGCCTGCTCGCCGACCAGGTCGATCGAGGCCAGCCGCTCGCCGGACGGCTCACGGGTGGCCAGGATCACGACGAGGACGGCGACCACGAGGCCCACGACCACGGCGGCGACCAGCGTCGGGCGGCTCCGGCGCCGGGCCGGGGGCCGGACGCCACCTCCGTCGGTCCGGGGCGGGGCGGTGGTCGGCGCGCTCACGTGCCTGCACCCACCGGGACCGGCTCGTCGTGGGCCGGC